>JAHFUG010000376.1:0-4118 GCA_023265195.1 Blastocatellia bacterium
CTTTCCAATCAGTCCATACAAGCGGCCGGCCTCTGAATGTCACATTAACATTGAACGGTCCGTTCCCAGCGCCGTTAGCACGCAACAGTCCATCATTCTCTACAGACATAGGAGCACCTCACTCATTCGCGCCTTAACATCGGCGCTGTCGGACAGCCCAAATTCAGAAGCCGGCCTTTACGGCTATGACTCCCTCTTCCCCCCGGTTCAGATTCGGGTAGCGCCTAGTCGAGGAGTCAAGCACTCGGCGTGCGGGTCGCCCGCCTCTTCTTCTTCCCCGGGACCGTGTGGATGATGCGCGTCATGGGTGTGATCCTGCAGCGGCTCGAGTCTCACCTTGCCGGATGACCGCACGCGATTGGCGATCACGGCCTCGTAGAGCGTGGCATGATTGAACGTTGGCGGCGCGGTTCTGTTTTTTCGGTTCTGAGTTATTTCAATCTCAAATACGATTCCACTCTCAGGCTTCAACTCAATCGCTTTCTCGCCGTTGGTGAAAACAGCGCTGCCGCCGTCTCCCAGGAAAATGTGAGCGCCGATTGCGGTCGCGACTCGTCCAATGATTGTCGGTTCATTCTCGGCTTTCCCCGTCGTTGGATCCAACCTTTTCTTTCTGAGTTGATCGTCGCTGATCCTCCTGGTCAGGAACAGGCCGTTGTCTAATTCGAATATGGATCGAAATCCCCCCTCATTCACTGTTAGCCCTTCGGGGTACACCTCGCTATCAAAATCGAGCACCCACCGGTAGTCCAGCGAGTCCCCCTTGTCTTGCAGCCTGTCAAATTCGACGTCACCCTTGAACAGTTGAATTCCGGGATGCAGCGGTTCACTTACCGACAATGAAAACCGGGGCGCTAGATCATAATCTCCAAACGTTGCTAAGACCTCTCTCACTCCGGAATCACCATGAGCTTTTGCGATTTCCACCTTTACCACATGGTCGGGGGCTTTCTTGACTATTCCAAAGTGGCAAAGCGGTCTGTCTTCGCGAATGGACGCCACCATAATCCCGGCAAAGGTGAGTTTGATGTCCGGCGACCGATCTGTTGGTAATTGCATGGCGAACTCCTTTCTTTGATATTTGCGTTGCCGCGGTCTCTGACAACCGAACGATAGCGATTCTACTGGGCCATATAAAGCCGCGCGTAAAACGCTATCGCCTCTTCTCTTCTTAATGACCAGCGTCAACAAAACGTCACGGGACAACCGGATCGCATGTAGCTACTTCGAAGTAGAGTACGATGACGATGAGTCTGCGCTCATTGAACCCTGGTTTAGCCGGCTGCGTCCATCCCCTCACCCAGGCGCTCGGACAAGCAGATTAGACCCCGGCGCGGTAGGGCTCAACTCACTGGGCGAGGTAGAGAGGAAGACGCGGACTCAAGCATTCAGCGTGAGGATCCGTATGTTTCTCGTTAGCTTTAACATCGGGCTGGAAAAGGCGGACTCTCCGGTTGCCGGACCTCGACGAGGGTACTGGGGTTTCGTAGTTCTGGGCGTCGTGCTCCAAGTGATTGTGGACGCGGCGGCTGTGACTCACCCTGATCTCATAATTCACGCCCCGGTCAAACGCAAGGGAAAGATCTTCGTTTCCGTTCCGGAAGATAGCGGGGCGAGGATTTTCCGTCGCGGCCAAGTAGATATAGCCTCCTATCGCGGTAGCTACTTTTCCTACAAGGCTCGGATCGTGGGTGTTGCCGCTCAACTCCATTTTGTAGATCTCGTCCGAGCTAACCCTGGACGCGAAGTAAGTACCACAATCGACCTTAAGCAAGGATCGGAACTTCTCCTTATCGACTTTGACCTCTTCCTTATAGACGTCTGCCTGAAGATCAAGCACCCACCGAAAATCATCTGGGTCGTCAGAGGTAATGTCTCGGTCAAAACTAGGGCCCTGGTAGAGCGTAGTACCCTGAACGGCTGCTGGAACGGTGAGCGAAACTGTTTTCTTGATCTCGCTTTCCGGTAGGCTCCGTTTGAGCCGTCTGTCACCGAAGTCGTGTGTTTCCCAAATCTCGATGAGGAACGTGTGGTTGGGTATCTGATTCAGGACTCCGAGAGTACAGTGGCTCCCTCGATCGCTGATGAACAGCACCATCATTCCTTCGAACCATAGAGTGATTCTGGGCTTTATCGGCATCTCTCTCTCCTTTTTTGTTTCGTGACTACAATCGTAGGGGCTGAAGATCCGCTCGCAATTCTATGCCTTAGATGAACTGTTGTAACAACGGCAAGATCAAAGTCCCGGAATCGGTTTGAAATCAGAACAACGCCATCCCTCCCGTCACCACGAATGGAGCCCAGTAGTAAGGGTGACGGCGATTCGGATCAGCACTGCTGAGCATTTCGATCTGTGCTTTCTGAAGCGCAACAACGGTGGACTTTGTCTCTTTTCGAAGCTGGTGGAAGCGCTCCATCAAAGTTGCCGTTGAATCCGAGTTGACGGACCAGAGGGTCGCCAACACCAACGGCGCTCGAGCCGCCAGAAACGCTCGGGAAAGGCCAAGCATCCCTTCCCTGCCTTGTGTTTCCCCCAGAGGGCCGCCGACCGCGGTGTTGCACGCGGCAAGTGAAACCAGCCGCGTCCGGTCCAAATTCATGGAAGCTATTTCGGATACGTGGAGAGCGCTTGCCTCCGGACTCTTTCCACTCTCGCTCGCAAGCAAGAGCTTTGCTTGCCAGGGCCGTTCGCCATTCAGGGCGTGAGTTGCGATGTTGGCCACGTCGAATTTCCCGATGAGTCTTGTCACGCTGCTTTTCGTCGCGGTTGTTCCGACCAGACAGACGGAACGACCGGGATATCTCTTGGCCACGCTTACCGCTTCGTCACGGGCCGACGGCAAATAATCGAGCGGTTGGAATGCGCGCCGATCGAAAGCGGGATCGCCTACGCTCAATGCTTTCTCGTCCACCGAGCCTTCCTTGCGCCGCGCCGCATCGGTGCTGTCCAGGAAAAAATTGGTGCTGGGCGAGTACAACAAGGGGTGTTCTTGAATAAGACGCAGCCCGGACGAGGAAACCAGCGAGGCGAACGGAACGTAGTTGAGCGATCTATCCGGAATGAGACACAACAACGAATCCTTGAGCAGCAGCTTTTCAATAGGTCCGATGAGCATCCGATAAAGCAGGCCGGCGAGCCGCTCCGACTCGACGTAATTGACCGTCGAAGGATTCGTTATTAGATCCGTGTAATGCCGGACCGTGGCCTCGAGTTCCGCGCTTCCGATGTCATACTGCTTCGCCGTCAAATCCTCGCGCGTGGCAAGCCAGATAACCAGTTTGTTCTTGAGCACGGCGTATTCGAGAATTTGAACTCTCGCTGGCAGCAGACCTTTCAACTCGTCGTACCTTCGAGGCAAGTGATTCGCGAGAATGCTACCGCCCTCACCATCGCTCCGTTTGACTCCATCCCGAGCGAGATCAAGCAGAGAGCGGGATCGGCTTCTTTCCGCGTAATCGAACGCTTTCCGCTCATCCCTGGCCGTCGAAAGCTGGTAGTCTATCGCGACGTCGTAAACGTCCTGCTCCGTATCGAAGAAGCTATCGCGATTGCTTTCCTCCAGAATCTTCGCTCGGTAGTTCTCGAAGATATCCATTGCCCTATCGATGTCCTGCTCGATTGAAGGACAATCTCCCGAGGCGATGCACGACAAAACTTTTCCCTTCAGCGCGACGTACCTGAAGGCCGGGTAGGATTTGGAGTCGTACAACTCTGACGCCTTTTCAAAGCTGGCGCGGGCTGCCGCCGCATCGCCGGCCTGATTGTAGAGGCGTCCAGCTTGCAAGGAAGCGTACGCAACCTCCTGCATTCGATCTTTTTCGCTTGGAATCCCCTCCGCAATGGATATCGCCTGCCGAATATTTTTCAGCGCTTCCGCGTGTTCTCCCGCGGCGCCGAGCATCAGTCCAAGATTGACGTATGTGCGGCAGATGGTTCTGGGCCGTTGCGTTTCCAGCGCTAACTGGAGCGCTTCCTCCTCGTACTCAACGGCTGCCCGATGAAATCCCAGTTCATGGAGCGGTAACGCGATGTAGTAATATGTGCGCCACCTGAGCATACGATCGGGCGCGCAATCATCGACCCGCAGCAGTCCCTGTCGATGCATAGTCAACGCCAG
>JAHFUG010000376.1:4218-7530 GCA_023265195.1 Blastocatellia bacterium
GTGCGGCCGCGGCTCAGCACGGCCCACGCGGACTCATCATCCGAGCGCTCGTAGTCGGCAACGAATTTGTGGAAGCGCTCCTGCAGGTCAATGGCTCCTCTCGGTTGTTCGAGCCGCTTGAGATGGTCCCTGGCTTCATCAGCCCATCCTGAAGTGGAGTCGTGCTCGAGGTATCTTGTCCAATCCTCACGGGCCTTCGTCGTCAGCTTCATCGATTCGTGAACAAGCCCAAGATTGAATAGTGCGTCTTGCAGCGAGGGGTTCACCTTCAATCCCCGCGTGAGGTACTCGAGCGCCAGGGCCAGATCTTCGGCTCCAACGCCGGTGTCGGCATCCTGTAGGGAGAGTCCTCTCTCGAGATACGCGGCTCCAAGATCGCTTGAGAACTTTGCATTGCTCGAGTCAAGGTTGAGCGCCTTTTCCAGTTGTGCGATTGCGGAATCGAACTCCCTCTTGGTCAGATAAAGGCAGCCCAGCGCGTGAAAAGACGCGGCGCTCGGGTGCTCGTCAGCCTCGCCAGCGAGGAGGCCCTGCGCTTTATCGAGTCGAATTCTATTGATTCGCTCTTCGCCGTCACCTCTGGTATTGGGTCTGGGTAGATAAGCCAGCACCGTGGCGCGGACGTTGATTGGCCGGTGTTCAAACGCGCCATTAAGCGCGGCGAGTCCCCTGTCAATTTGGGACTGATAGAAAAACAACCGCCATATCACTGGCGCGGCCACAATCAGAACAACGGCCGCGGCGGCAAGCGCCCAGACAGGGGCGCCAAAGAATGTTCGTCTTGAACGCCGATCCGTCTTGACCCGCGGCGCGGGAGGCGGAGCTTTCGACGCATATTCTCTCAACGCCTCCGTCAATCGAACCTGTTCCCTTCCCCGCGGAGTCGACAAGAGCCGGTGCTCGAACTTCTCGCGGTCGGACCCTTCGAGTCTTCCTTCGGCGTAATCTTCAACGAGAGCGTCTTCGATCATAAGCACATAGTCCGAAAAGACGTTGTCCGTCAGGAGATCATTCTCGACTCTCTCCAATTCGTCATCCGAAAGGCCGCCGAGCAGGTATTTCCTTATCAACTCCTCGTTTCTTGATTCCAAGGCCATTGCCCCAACCTTTCGCCCCTCAATAGGTATATGAGGGTCCGGTTAATCCATGACGAATCTTACGCCGCCGCCGTTTGCGTAAGACAATTACTCACGCATCGCTGCAACGCCGTCTTGATGCGGTGGACTTGCATTCTCAGAGTATTAAGCGCGACTCCACGGCTTTCGGCCAATTTCTTGCGGCGATCTATCTTTGCTCGTTTGTCGTCGCGGAAGTACTCGATCATTAATTCACGCTCGTCGGGACTCAAGTGTTCCATGCAACCGTCCAGGCATCGGGAGGAGCGTTCCTTTTCTTCAGGTGGATCCGGCGGCGGCATCGGTCTCACGTAGTCGCAATTCCTGAGATCCTTCCACCACTCCTGGTGGACCTTATGCGCGACCGCTCGGAAGTAATGGAGTTGTTCGCCGACGTAAGATTCGCCGATCTCGGTTACCACTTTGTCGCCGACCCGATTCATCGTTTCATCCGCAAGTTCTTCGGCCTCCCAACATCCGCGGCGAGCCAGCATCAGGATGATCTTACAACGAATTTCCTCGTATCTCTGACCGGCTCGCTCGCGGTCGGGATCAAGCCACCTTAATAAACCGTCGAATTCTCGCTTGGTCGAAGGCTGGTGTTTCTTCACTGGAGTTCTATCCCCGAGATCACTGATTTTTCTCTGGCAAGGCGCGTCATGAATACTAGCGATCCAATGTGCGCGTTAGCTCTTACCGGCTGCGATCCGCGCCCCGCTTGGGTGTGAATTGTACTATCAAAATGCAAACCGTCAAAGCTTGCGAAGTAAGAACACGAAGGAAACCGTCGGCCCGAGTCAGGAAGTCTTTCCTATCGAGCGGCGCCGTGACTCACGGTCGGAAGGCGGCTGGCATACAAGACTTGACCCGGTTCCAATGACCATTAGTTCGCGCGCCCCGGTCCCGGCCTCCTTATATGAGCGTACTCTCTTTGGCTAAGCGCAGAGAGGACTGTTTAGCATCGCTTTCAAAGGTAGATGTGGACGCCTTGCCCCAGGTATTGCCTTGCGCTGCAATGGGCGGCCGGGGTAGCCTGCCCGCCGATGAAGAAAACTCCACTCCATACCTCTATATCACGGTCGCAATCAGTCCGGGGCGCGAGCGACACTCTCTGTAAACGACTGGCGGAAGAGTATCCCGCGCAGTTCGCTCGATGGCTGTTCGGCGCCGGCGGCAAGGTCAGAGTCGAGAAGACCGAGCTTAGCCGGGAACCGATTCGGGCAGATTCAGTGATCTTCTCTCTCGATGAGCGCGAGACACTCCACGCCGAGTTCCAGACCTCGGTCAAGAGTAAGATTCCAATGCCGCTACGGTTGCTCGACTACTACGTCGGGTTGAAGAGGCAAAACCCGGATCGGCGCGTTCGTCAGGCCGTTGTGATTCTAAAACCGGCTAACGACGAGATACCCGACCGCTATGAAGACGAGATGACGATACACCGCTACGGCGTCGTCAAGCTATGGGAGCAGGATCCGGGACCCTTGCTCGCGCACGAAGGGCTGCTTCCGTTGGCGACGCTATGCCGGGCCGAATCGAGTGAGAAACTCCTCGGTCACGTTGCGGAGCGGATCAATCACATCAAGGATCGCAAACGGAGGAGGGAAACCCTCAATTGGTCGCGCGTGATGGCGGGCTTGCGTTATGATAAGCACCTGATCACGGGCATTCTGAAGGAGAGCGATATGTTGGAAGAATCGGTAATATATCAGGACATCTTCCGGAAGGGTAAGAAGCGGGGCGTGCAGGAAGGCATCCAGCAGGGCATCCAGCAAGGCATCCAGCAGGGCATCCAGCAAGGCATCCAGCAGGGTATCGCTCAGGGTATCCAGCAGGGTGTGCGGCAAGGCGCCAGGAAGGGCGTGCAGCAGGGCGCCGAGCAGGAAGCGAGAAAAGTGGCGATGCGTCAGCTCGAACGCCGGTTCGGCAAGCTGTCGCAAACAACGCAGCGGGAGATTAGACGCCTCGATGTGGGACGGTTGGAAGCCTTATGTGACGCACTGCTCGATTTCAAATCCAAAGATGATTTGACCCGTTGGCTGAAAGGCGCTTAATTGCAGCCAGCGACGCATCACGCTATCCGCCCAGAGTCCGGATCTTTGAGGCGCGATTTCCGTAGTGAAACGCGGCGTGGACTGTTTAGTCGACGCCGCGTTGCAAAGGACACCGCCGTTCCTCAAATACGGTTGCGACTCCAGTT
>JAHFUG010000377.1:0-1658 GCA_023265195.1 Blastocatellia bacterium
TGGACAAGTCCGGGTTGGTAGATGCTGAGCCTGTGCTGGGCCACTTCGGAGGCACGAAGAAGCGCGCGGTCGAGGTTTACACTCGATTCGTGGAATCGAGCTTAGGTGAGCAGAGTCAGGAGAACTACTATCGAGCGGCGGAGGGCCGGTTGCTAGCTAATCGCTCCCTGCGGTCATTGTCTCTTTCGGGTTTGGGTGGGATTGGTTCGCCTTTTCGATACGCTTCTGCAGCCTCGATCTTCCACTGTTTGGTCTCCTCTTTCTTCTTGTCGCCGGCGAACTGGGCGTAGATACTGGCCCACTTCTCGTCAATGGTCTTGAACTCGTTGTTCTTAAGCTGTATTCGCCGGCCGTCTGTCTGGCGGGAATTCAGGTAGAGATGTACGTGCGGATGATCGGTATCCCGGTGGATGGCGCCGAACGCGATCGCCTTGGGAAATGCTTGCCCGAGGAAGTTGTTCGTCAGATCTCTGATCTGTTGATTGGCTGCCCAGACATCAAACGAAAGTATTATCCGGTAGTGCGTTCGACCTCCTTTCCTCCTCTCATAGTCTTCCAGTGAGCCGAAATAGAGTCTAATGTTCTCAGCTTTCTCCTTGAGGGGGAGTGTTCCACGCTGAGCGTTCAAATGTCTGGCTACTTGATTCAGGTTATTTCCGACCCTGACGAGCTGCAGAATAGCCCGCTCGCGCTGCCTCCGGTCCAGGTTAGTTGGCGCCATTCCTGTCAACCCCGACTCCACCAGAAATCTCGAAAACGATTAACTCGGCTTTCTTTGCCAACTCGTCAGACGAGCGTGCTCGTCGTTGGTGAGTCCAACCAAGGCGCCTTTTGGATACTGTTTCTGTCGTTTGCCCATGCCGCTTACCTCGGTCAATCGTTCCTGTCTGAGCGCGATAGCGCGAAGACCGTATCCCGCCCTACCTGGTGAATTTTCTCGCTCCTTAGAGATGGACTAATCAAGAATCATTCCGCTTAAGGCGCCGGTTTGATTAGGGACTGGATGAGCTTGGAATTTGTGAGGTTGTGGATCAAGTTAAAGCAAACTAGTGCACACAGCTACGAGCCTCACGCTGCCGGTGACGGACACCAGAGCGCGAACGACCCGTTTATCAGTCACCGAGAACGAACCAATCGGGGCGTTACAAGTGGCGGTTTAAGGCCTCTGATCTAAGTCCGCTGCGTGCCAACTTCGTGCCGCGCGTCCCTGAAAACAAATTAGAAAGACTGGCCTCGGTGCTGCGCTACCCCACCAGGTTCGACGAACTTGCGCAAACATAGTCAGGGCGCTGATCTCTTTATTGTTGAGTCCTGGGTAGCGCAAGATGCAGGGGAAAGGACCGGAATGAGGGAGCATGGCGGGGCAGATTCGGACTCTACTGCGGGATGTTTGCGCCCAGAGGCTAAGGCCGAAAGCTGCGAAGGGAGCCTCAACAAAATCGATTTGCCCCGTGGTCAAATGAGAAACTGGATTCAACCGCGACGACACGCAGTCATAGGAGCGATCGCGACCGCCGCTTCATCAGGTAAAGCAGAATAGGCGCTGGAATGTCGTATGAGGACAGCGAGGCGTTCGCGTGCTCTGCAACCGTTTTATTCTTCCTTCCAATCTGAGAGGCTTACTTCTCACAGGGGATTAGAAACCCGGCTCGCTCTAC
>JAHFUG010000377.1:1758-7525 GCA_023265195.1 Blastocatellia bacterium
TCAGCGCCAGCGGACCTCCCTAATGATAGAGTCTCGGCATCGATCGAAAACTGGAAGCGCAAACTGCTCGATCTCAGCAAACGAAATCGAGCTCTGAACTTCAAAGTGAGCAAGGTGTCGACGATTGCAATCGTCGATGAACAGCCTGCCGAAGTCTTTCGCCAACTCTATCTTCGCGAACGCCCGATGCGCTTCAAGGCCGCTCCAGACGCTGACGAACAACTAAGTCTTATCGAGAAGAGTGCATCGTTAACAACCGACACTAGCGAAGCGCTGGTTGATCAAAGTGGAACAAATCAGGGGGCAAATCGTGCTCAAACTTCGCCGAGCGAGTTAAGCGAGGTTTCACAGCTTAACGCTGAGGATGATGAAGACGAAAGTCTGAGCCTGGACTTTGCACCGTATGATCCAGCGTCGCTCGACGAACGACAGACTGACGACTGGCTTCAGACAATGTCGCAACCCGACGCACTCGACAAATCACTTCGTCGCATAGACGAACAGGCGCGACTCGCAATCGACGAGCAGGGCGTTAACACCTTATTCCTCGCGCTCGGAATGCTTCACTACAAAGAGTCACAGGACTCGGAGCTTGTCTTCAAAGCGCCGCTCATCCTTCTGCCCGTAGAGCTAATTAGAAAATCGGCACGATCCGGCTATCAGATTCGCGCCACGGACGAAGACCCAATCCTGAACCCGGCTCTGATCGAATATCTGAAGGCGCACGGAATAACGCTGCCCGAATTGCCTGACTCAAATGCAATTGCAGAAGACTACGATCTCCAGTCACTGCTGTCGGAGACCTCGCGTTTGATCGCAGGCAAACAAGGCTGGGCTGTGAAGACCGACATCTACCTTGGCCTCTTCTCGTTTCAGAAGTTTGTCATGTACAAAGACCTGGAGGCCAACGGTGCGGAGTTTGGCCTCCATAGACTAATTCGTCAGCTCGTCTTGCGTTTCCATTCGGGCGGTCAGGTCGCTGGCCTTCCGAACGAGATTCGCTCGATGGTACTTGACGACCAGTTTCCTCCTGAGTCCACTTTCCAAGTCGTCGACGCGGACTCGAGCCAGCTCCAAGCGATTGCTACGTGTGCCCGCAATCACGACGTCGTAATCGAGGGCCCGCCTGGCACTGGCAAGTCTCAGACGATCACTAACTTGATAGCGCAAGCCCTTGCTGCTGATAAGTCTGTGCTCTTTGTCGGACGGCCAGTACCGTCCAGAGTTGTACAATAGGGCTTCCGTTTTCTAAGATAGCTTCGCCACGGGGTGTAACAAGCCAAGGCGTGGACCGAGGTCATGAGGATTAGCAACGCCGCTTAAGGCGCCTTGAGCTGAGAAAGATGGAGAGCCAGTCGACAGTATTGCGGGTGTTCACTTGTTGCGCGCGCGCGATCCGTAAACACAAACTCATCCGCCGCGAGAGCGCGAAGGACAAGGAATTCCACTTTCAGAATTGGGTTGGCTCGCGGCTCACCGAAACAAAGTTCCATTACGAAACTGGGGGGACGTAACAGTTATCCAGACTTCCGGCTGGTGAGCTTCACGGAAGGATACGAAGTCAAAGGACTGGCCTATCCCGGTCGCGAGGTCAACTATGATTCCAACAGTCAAGTCCCATCGGGTAGTCACAATGGCCGAACGATCTTTTATGTCTTTGGCCGTTATCCAGCAGAGCCTGATGGTGATTCGTTTCCGGTTCTAGACCTGGTAATTTGCCACGGTGATTTTCTCAACGCGGATCACGAATACGCCCACAAGAACAAGAATGGCAAAGGCTTCGGTAGCTATGGAGATATCATGATCCGTGACAGAAAGATGTATGTTGCTCCAACTCCGTTTGGGCTGGTCTTCGGCGTGGCGCACAATCAGACACTAATTCTTCCTGAGAGTTTTCCAGTCACAAGTGAGTTCAAAAACGTCGGGAGACTAATCAGGAGAGAAGCTGACGTGTTGATCGTCGGCTACACGTTCGACTTACGAAACAACAACTTGAAACCGGAGACCGTGAGCAATCCGTCCGCTGGGCGAGAGCATGTTTTCCATGCTTGGCGGGTCGGCAAAAAACTGGGTGAGCCGGTGCTGATGCTTAACAATCCGACAATAGCTGTCGAGAGGCATGATGATCTTGACACAGAATGAAAAGACCAGCGAGATGAGGACGTCTCGCCTTGTTGAAACCGACGCGTTCCAGTTCGAGTTCCTTTCGGTGTTGGCCGAGCGCGAAAGTTGGAGAAAGGAAGTGTACCGTCCTGTCTACCACGTTCATAAGTGGTGGGCGAATCGGCTTGGCTCCATCTTCAGAGGCATTATCCTTGGAGCCCTCCTGCCAAAGGAAGAGGACTTAAAGGAGACTTTCTATTCCAGGCATGATTTTCGCGACGTGTCGATATTCGACCCTTTTATGGGAAGTGGCACCACTGTCGGAGAGGCGCACAAGCTTGGTTGCGTTGCGCTAGGTCGCGACATTAACCCTGTTGCTTGCGAAAGCGTGCGTGTTGCCTTAGGGCCACTCGACCGGAGCAATCTTCTGGCAGCCTATTCCAATGTTGCGGCTACAACCGAGAAACGCCTTCGGGAGCTCTACACATCAGAAGACGAAACCGGACATCTCTGTGACGTGCTCTATTTTTTCTGGGTCAAACAAGTAGCTTGTCTCCACTGCGCCGCTGCTGTCGACTTATTCTCTTCTCGGGTGATTGCGCGCAATGCTTACCCTCATCGCAAGCCGGAGGTTCAGATCTGCTGCCCTGGTTGTGGCGACATCTTCGCCGCGATGAACGGCGATGAACGCACTCAGTGTAGCGCTTGCGGCCTGAGCTTCAACCCGCATGTCGGCGCCGCGAATGGCGCAAATGCAACGTGCCAGATGTGCGACCGTTCGTTCTCGATCGCAAAAGCGGTACGTTCTGTCGAACAACCTCCGGCTCATCGACTCTATGGAAAGCTCTTGTTGAGTCAAGACGGTCGGAAGCGCTATCTTTCAACGAACTCAAGTGACCTCGAGTCCTACGAGAGGTGCGGTTCTCTGTTACAGCGTGAACTAAGCAACGAGACGATAGCGCTGCCCGACGCGCTTCTGAGCGACGGTTACAACACGCGCCAAGCTATCAACTACAACTATCGCGGCTGGCGTGATTTCTTCAACGCACGGCAGCTTCTCGCTTTGGGCTGGCTTCAAGAAGCCATTGCGAATCTGCCCGACGGCTCAAGCCGTGACGCTCTTCTCCTGCTTTTTTCTGGTGTGCTGGAATTCAACAATGTCTTTGCATCGTACAAAGGCGAAGGCACGGGAGCGGTGAGGCATATGTTCGCTCATCACATTCTCAAACCGGAGCGCACACCGATAGAGGCGAACGTATGGGGAACACCGAAGAGTTCCGGTTCATTCTCAAACCTGTTCAAGTCGCGATTGCTGCGCGCGCTCGACTATCGCGACTCTCCATTTGAAGTGAACGCAGACCGCTCAGCAAAGAGCCACTTCGCGAGTTCGCCCTTTTCCGGAGCCGTCAGCGCCTCGTGGCCTATGGAAGGGAAGGTCGGCGAGCGCGTAATCTACCTGTCGTGTGGAAGTTCTGCCAAGACGGGCTTGAAGGATGCCAGCGTCGACCTGGTAGTCACAGATCCGCCGTTTTTTGACAACGTGCATTACTCCGAACTAGCTGACTTCTTTTACTCCTGGCAGACTCTGCACCCCCGAGGCTTCATTAACAACTGCTCGACGACGCGGCAAGCGGAGGAGGTTCAGGACGCTGAAGCAGGGAACTTTGCTCGGAAACTTGGAGCGGTGTTTGCGGAATGCCGCCGCGTCCTTCGACCCGATGGGCTGTTGATCTTTACCTATCACCATTCGCGTCCCGAGGGTTGGACGTCGCTGGTGGACGCTGTTTTTAGCGCAGGGTTTTCCGTTGTTAATGCCCATCCCGTTAAAGCAGAGATGTCCGTTGCGGCTCCCAAATCGCAGGCCAAGGAACCGATTCAACTCGATATAGTCATAGTGTGCCGTCTAAGGGAGCAAGACTCACGTATCCAGGGTGAACCAGCCGAATGCGTAAGCGTGGCGGCAAAACGAGCGATTGAAAAGCTGTCCAGGCTTAGAGCGATCGGTCTGGAGCTCTCGTTGAATGACTGCCGCATCACGGTGATAAGCCAGTTCATCTGTGCAATGGGCCCTGTGGATTCGCCTGCAACCGTGGTCGGTGGATTGGTGAATCAGCAATCACAATTGAAGGAAGACTGTCAGCGAGTGTTTGAAACCATCAATTCGATGGAGGCCTCAGAGGCTTTTGTTGCTGGTTCACAAGAGCAGCAGATGAGACTTGGTTATTAGCTCAGTGAGCGAAGGTCGGCGTAAGTTTTTGACGCGAGGTGTTCCGTTGAAATGATCGTGATTGGGTTCAACCCAAACGGACCTCAGAGAATGAGTTGGATCGAAACGCCAGACTCGTCAAGCATTGCTCGCTTCGCATATGACGTCGCAACGCAGTTGCTTACGATTGAGTTCAAGAACGGTCGCACGTACAACTACTATGAAGTGCCGGGTTCGGTTTTTGAGGAAATGCTAGCGGCACCATCGAAAGGACGGTTCTTCTTGAAGAACATTGACGGGCGATACCCCTACGCTCTGGTTGAAAGGTAATGGGACATTAGGAGAGACGTTCAGCTCCTGCGGTTCGGTTGACCGAAGAACTTAAGGGGTCAGTACGCGCGATGGGTCGTTTCTTGTATACCGGCTAGTGGTAAGCTGTCGATCGCCAAAGAAGGGAGACAAGAGATGAGGGGAGTTCAATTTGTAACAGACGACCAGGGTCAGAGGGTCGGGGTCCTTTTGGATCTGAAGGAATGGGGCGAGCTCTGGGAGGACATCTACGACTCGATGATGGCGATGGAACGCAACGGCGAACCGTCGATGCCTCTTGAAGACTTTGAGGCTGAACTTCGTGCCGAAGGGCTGATCAATGAATAGCGACAAACCGTATTCGGTTGTCGTCTCGCGGCCCGCGCAGAAGGACATCAGATCTCTTGATCAAATTATGAGGAATCGCGTTGTGCGGGTGCTAAGGCAACTGGCCTCCGAGCCGCGTCCGCATGCTTGCCGGAAACTGGTGACTGCGGAAAATCTTTTGTGAGTTAGAGTCGGCGACTACAGAATAATCTATTCGATCGATGACGCCGCGAGCATCGTCGAGATCATCGGCGTACGCCATCGCAGCAAAGCGTACGAATAGACCCTTGTTAACGCGAGATCGTCTGGTTCAGGGTCGAAGCCCGACTAAGATCCCATGCAAAGAACTGGAATTCGTCTAGACCCTTGGCCCGCTGAGTACGAGAGCTCATTCCAGATCGATGAGTTTGATCCAGAGTCGGCGGGCAAGGTCGAAACTGAAGTCGAAGGCATCGGCTGGCAAGCCGTCGAGCCTGAGCCGCGCGCAAGACCAGAGCCTATTCATTTCGTTGACGGCGTGAGGCGGGTCGAGGCTCGCATCATTCTTGATGACGAATCGGGTCGGATTATTCGAGGTCTGTTCGGATCGATCGGTGTCGGCACGGTTCGGGTAGACCGAAGCCTGGCTGCCTTCCAGGAGATCAGAGTTTAGCGATGCATCATAGTCGGCGCCGGCGTTCCCCTCGACGACGAGTCGATTGCCGAAGCCAATAAGTTGAAGGTTGGCAATGCCGAGTTGATCTTTGAACCGATTGCGGTATCGGAAAACACACCTGCTGCTGCCGTCGCCGGATTGCAGAACTGTATGCGAGATGCCGAGGC
>JAHFUG010000378.1 GCA_023265195.1 Blastocatellia bacterium
GAAAGCTCGAGAACTCGGACTGCGGATGGATTTGACTCTCGGAAGCGGCTGGCCTTATGGAGGGCCACAGGTTCCGATAAACCAGGCCGCCGGTAGACTGCGCGTCGAGCGCGTGAAAGTGGCGCTGAAAGCCGAGTTGGTGACATTGCCAAGCATCACGGCCGGCGAGAAGCTGCTTGCCGCTTTTCTAGTCTCGCCTCGAGAAGAAGCGATGGCGCCCGGCGGTTCGCGCGAGCTTACCGAGATGAGCGACGGAGCCGTTCGCTTGCCGCCCGGCGTTGAAGGTCCTGTTGAAGTCCTGTTCTTCATTGCAAGCCGAACCGGTATGCAGGTCAAGCGGCCTTCGATCGGCGCTGAAGGGTTCGTGCTCGACCACCTGGATCGAGCGGCTGTTGACGACTACCTGAAGGACGTCGGCGACCGGCTTATGAAAGCCTTTGGCTCGAACCCGCCTTACGCGATCTTCTGCGACAGTCTCGAGGTGTACAACTCCGACTGGACCGGCGACTTCCTCGAAGAGTTTCAGCGGCGCCGCGGCTACGACTTGAAGCCCTACCTGCCTGCGCTGGTCACAGGCGCCGGATCAAAGACGTCAGCGGTCCGGCATGATCGCGGCCTGACTTTGACTGAATTGCTCAACGAGCGATTCCTTTCGCCGATGCGCGACTGGTCGCATCGAAATCGAACGCTGTTTCGAATTCAGGACTATGGCGTTCCCGCGGCCGCGCTGTCGAGCAATGCGTACGCCGATCTGCCTGAAGGCGAGGGCGCGCAATGGAAAACTCTCAGCGCAACCCGCTGGGCTTCGTCCGCGAGTCATTTGTACGGGCGCGCCGTGACTTCGTCGGAGACCTGGACGTGGCTGCACTCGCCATCGTTCCGAGCGACGCCGCTCGATATGAAAGCCGAAGCGGATCTGCATTTCCTGCAAGGGGTCAATCAACTAATCGGCCACGGCTGGCCTTACACGGCCGAAGGCGTCGAATATCCCGGCTGGCGGTTTTATGCGGCCGGCGCCTTCAACGAGAAGAATCCCTGGTGGATCGCGATGCCGGACGTCTCTCGTTACCTGCAACGCGTCAGCTTCATACTGCGGCAAGGCCGCCCGGCCAACGACGTAGCTATCTATCTGCCCAACGATGACGCGTGGGCGCGATTCACTAACGGCAACGCGAACATGATCGAAGCGCTGCGAGAAATTGTAGGACCCAACGTCATCCCACGAATGATCGAGGCCGGTTACAACTTCGATCTCTTTGACGACTCCTCGTTCAAGCAGACAGGCCGCGTGGAAAATGGGACTCTGTTGCTTGCCGAAAACCGGTATAAGGTTGTGATCCTGCCTAACGTCGGAACCATGCCGCTTGAAACACTGCGCAGTCTTGAAGACTTCGCGCGCGGAAGCGGCGTGCTGATAGCGGCCAAGCGAACGCCGCTCGAAGCGCCGGGGTTTTGGGCTACTCAGGCTAACCATAGCGAGATGTCTGAACTCTCACGGCGAATATTTGAAGGGCCGTCCGCGCTCGGCCGCTTTCTCCCTGACGAGATCGAACAATTGTCGGCGGAACTCAAAAAGCGGCTACAGCCCGACGTCGCGTTATCACCCGCGGCTCCGGAGATAGGATTCATTCATCGGACCACGAGCGACGCGGAGATTTATTTCTTAGTCAACACCGCTAACGCCCCGCGTAAAACAACGGCGGCGTTTCGGGTCGCGGAACTGGAGCCCGAATGGTGGGATCCGATGACTGGCGGCGTTCAATCCGCGCCAGTCGTTGAAAGAGGTCCGCATCATGTATCGGTGACGCTCGACCTCCAGCCATATGAATCGCGCGTGTTGGTCTTCTCGAGACAGCCTCGTCAATCTCAACAACGCTCATCGGAGCCGGTCCCGCAAAGGCGAGAAGCCGATCTCAGCACGGGCTGGCAAGTAAGGTTCGGTGAGGCCGGGGCCCCAGTCAGAATGGAGGCTTTGCGCTCGTGGACGGATGACGAGAATCGCCGGTACTACTCAGGCCTTGCGGTTTACGAAAAGACCTTCAGTCTTCCCGCTGAGTTTTTGGACGAGAGCCTTCGAGTCACCTTGGATTTCGGAGACGGCCGGCCGCTAGCTCCTCCACCCGGGCGTCTTCGCGCCAACGGAATGCAAGCTTGGTTTGAAGGGCCGGTTCGCGAAGCCGCCGTAGTAACCGTGAACGGGCGGCGCGCCGGATCAGTCTGGCGTCCTCCATATTCCATCGACTTGACCGGGCTCATGCGGCGCGGCGAGAACAAGCTCCGTATCGTGGTGGGCAACACCGCCATCAATTACATGGCGGGACATGCCGCGCCCGATTACCGGCTTCTCAACCTGCGTTATGGCGAACGGTTTCAGCCGCAGGATATGGACGCTCTTCAACCCGTGGCCTCAGGGCTGTTCGGCCCGATTCGTTTGATCGCCGTCTCGAAGTAAGTATCGTCCTAATTTCCGGGCCCTCGCCAAAATAACGCCATGAAGCGTTGACTATGACGGCGAACGGCGAGATGATCGGTGGAACCCGGGTCGTTCTTTCGCCGGGTCGACGCCTCCGAGCATCAGGCGATGTTTTTGTTCGACGGTTGAGGCTGCCGTGCGAGCAAACGCATGGGACTCTCAGAATACTAGAAGTTCAGTTTAGAGGTTTCAGTAACGCCGGGCCGGATCCGCGGCTTTGCGCCGGCCACGGGAAGCGGCGCGTTGAAGCCGTGGACCACGCAGTCAACGAACGTGACCAAAACTCATTCGAGTAGGAGGAGATCAACATGACAAGAAAGGTTCGCAGCTTTGTTTTTGTTCCTGCATTGCTTTCTATTCTTGCGTTCAACTCATCGGCGGAGGATACGCTGAGCAGGGTTGCGAAACAGCACGAACCCTACACCATAACGGTCAACCTCGAATTCATGAAGAAAAACCGGAACCCGGTAGTGCGCGCTTTGGCCGCCGTTGGCTCGCCCGAGCCCAACGCGCACGCCACCGGATTTCTTGTTGGCGATGGCCTTGTCATGACCAGTTACCATGTTGTCTCCGGAAAACTGAGCGCCCGCAAAAAGAGAGTCCTCGGATTCAAGCCTGACGACGAGCTCGAGGTCAAGGTGTACGTCAGCAATTGTCAGGCGAGGATTGTAAAAGTCGATCAGGAAGCCGATCTTGCGCTCCTGAAAGTATGCACGGTTCGACAAACTCAACGGCCTATCTTCCGGACGGCGCCAGGCAAGGATGAGCAACTGCTGCTAATCGCCCAGCCGGGCGGCCAGAAGCTGATCCGCCGAGGGAGCTTCAACGGATCCTATGCATTCGGAGGCTACCAGTTCTTGTCGGTCAAGATAGACGGCCAGGACGGTTTCTCGGGCAGTCCAGTCTACGATGACAAGGGCGAGATCGTAGGAGTCTTTTCCTTGTACGACTGGAACCGCGGCGTTGCATTGCTCAGCCCTGGGTCAAAGGTGCAACAGTTCCTCGCCGATTATGACGCGAGCGTCCAAACACAGCCGTGAGAGCCGGCGGAGGGATGTAAAGAAATTACTTCCCTTTTTGAGTCATGCGGCAGCACGAGATGAGGTCCGCCGGTGAAGTCACGACTTCGCGGGTGGAGTTTGGCCATTGGGGGTTGCGCTTTTGTCGGGAAGAAATTGGCTAGTTCGCCAAAAATGAAAAAACCACAGGTCGTGGAAGAGGGATTGATCCCCGCTCTTTTTCGCGCCGCAAGTTTGAATGAACCCTGAACGAGGAGCGGGGATGAATCGCTCTTCCCGACCTGTGATTTTCATGAAGTCGAACGCGGCGTTTGGTTTGGTTTTCCTAAAATGGTCAAACTCCAGCGGTGAACTCCCTCGAAGAGGGAACTTATTTCTGACGCTCTCTTAGTCCATGACAATCCGCGCAAGAACAAAGCTACCGCGCCTTGCCCTGATTGCCGGTCTTCTTCTAACGCCGCTTAGGGACGTTTCACCGGCTGCCTTCACCCCCTCAGTAAATGACGAAGAACTCGTTCGGATCACTTCCGATCTTCCGTTCACAATGCAGCGAATCGACCTGCCGCGCTTTCCGAACCGCACGGTAAGCGTAGCCGAAACGGGAGCCGTGCCGGACGGCGCTGCGATGAACACCGAGTCATTCGCCCGAGCCATCGACAAATGCGCGAAGGCCGGCGGAGGCACGGTGTTAGTTCCGCGCGGCGTCTGGCTGACCGGGCCGATTCAACTGAGAAGCAACATCAATCTACATCTGGAAACCGGCGCGGTAATTCAATTCAGCTCGCGCTTCGAAGACTATCCGCTGATACACACCACCTGGGAGGGCTCGCCGCACGTTCGCTGCACGTCTCCAATATGGGGCAGGGGACTTGAAAACATTGCGATCACGGGCGGCGGGATCATAGACGGAGCAGGAGAGGCGTGGCGCGCCGTTAGAAAATCTCGGCTGACCGGCGAACAATGGCGAAAGCTGCTGGCTTCGAGCGGAGTCGTCGATAGAACCGGTGACACGTGGTGGCCTTCCAACGAGGCGATGAACGGAGCCGAGTTCGTGCGCAAGCTGGAGAACAGGGGGAACGAGGTTCCGATCCAGGAGTACGCCAAAGCCAGAGAATACCTGCGGCCCGTGATGGTGTCGCTGGTAGAGTGTCGAAGAGTGCTGCTCGACGGCCCGACGTTTCAGAACTCGCCTGCCTGGAACATTCATCCGCTGATGTGCGACGACATAGTTATTCGAAACGTCACCGCGCTGAACCCGTGGTACTCGCAGAACGGCGATGGGCTCGACCTCGAATCATGCCGGCGAGCGGCTGTTTACAACTGCCGCTTCGACGTCGGCGACGACGCGATCTGCATTAAGTCAGGGCGCGACGAGTACGGCCGCCGGCGAGGACGCGCTTGTGAAGAAGTAGTCATCTCGGATTGCGTCGTTTATCACGGCCACGGAGGAGTCACGATAGGGAGCGAAATGTCAGGCGGTGTGCGAAACATATCGGTGCGGCGCTGCACATTTCTCGGCGTCGATATGGGCCTCCGATTCAAGACGGCAAGGGGCCGAGGAGGTGTCGTCGAGAAGATATGGATCAGCGACATCCTGATGAAGGATATTCCCACCGACGCGATCGGCTTTAATATGTATTACGGTGGGCAGTCGCCTGTATCGGAGCCAGGCGCCGAGCCGGAAACGCCATTACGCGTCCCGAAACCGATCAACGAAGGCACGCCGCGATTTCGAGAGATCTTCATAAAGAACATAATCTGCCACGGAGCCGCCCGGGCGGTCTCGATCGAGGGCCTTCCCGAGGCGCCTATTCAAGGCGTGACTCTCGAGAACATTTGGATCTCCGCGCGCAGCGGAATCACTTGCGTCGATGCCGAACGTATTGCGTTGAAGAACGTGCACATCGCGCAATCAATTGGGCCGGTCATTATAGTCAGCGACAGCCGTCGGGTTACGATCGACTCGATCGGCTACGCTGCCGCTGACGTTTTCTTGAAAGTAACTGGCAAGCGATCCGCTGATATTCAAATATTGAACACCGATCTTTCAAAGGCGAAACAAGCCGTTGATGCGGGCATTGAGGTTCCCGAGGGCGCGGTCCGCCCCCGATGATGCATCGGATTGGTTAGATCAGTTCTTTCCCCAACATCGACTGCTGTTGAGCGGGAGAGCCCATTTTTCGACTTGTCTTGCGGCCTTTGAGCCAGTTTATCAAGAAAGTTCCCTTATGGTAGACTGCCTCTCGCCACAAAATTGGTATGACCTCTAGTATCGAATTTGACACGACAAACTATTGGTGCGTGGCGGAAGTTTCATGGCCACAAAGAGGCGCAGAAGTCACAGAGGTGAGAACACCGACAGAACATCCCAATTGGGTTCTCTTTCGTAGCGGCGGCCTCCCGCAGTTCCCTTCTGTCTTGTGATTTTTGTGCATCTTTGTGGCTGGGTGATTTGTTTCCGCCGAGAACAACTATGGGAAGCATGCCGCATCCGGAACCAGATCCTGAAGCATCGGCGTCTCACGCGAGAGGCGGCGGCCCGGCGGTTGTCGCGGTAGCGGTCGATGCGCCTGACGCCGGTCCTGGCGGACGATACCGATGGGTGATTTGCGCGCTGCTGTTCTTCGCCACAACCATCAACTACATCGACCGGCAAGTGATTGGAATTCTCGCGAAGGATCTGCAAAACACGATCGGCTGGTCGGAGATCGAATACGGCAACATCGTAGCCGCGTTCAACGCCGCTTACGCCGTTGGCTTGCTCCTCGCCGGTCGCTTGATGGACCGCTTTGGCGCGAAGATAGGTTACGCCGTCGCAATAACGATCTGGAGCGTGGCCGGGATGTTTACATCGCTGGCGCGATCCGCGCTTCAGTTTGGTTTCGCGAGGGCCGCGCTCGGGCTGGGCGAGTCGGGTAACTTTCCCGCGGCGATCAAGACCGTAGCTGAATGGTTTCCGAAGAAGGAACGGGCGCTTGCAACCGGCGTCTTCAACGCGGGAACTAACGTCGGCGCGATAATCGCTCCGCTGACCGTGCCTTGGATAGCAATACACCTGGGATGGCAATGGGCGTTCGTGCTCACGGGGGCGATCGGGTTTTTGTGGCTGGCGTTGTGGCTTCGGACATATCGCAGGCCCGAACAGCACCCTAAGCTTTCGTCGAGCGAGTTGGCCTACATTCAAAGCGATCCAGCCGATCCGCCGGCGCGGCTGCCGTGGCTGAGACTGATACCGCATCGACAGACTTGCGCTTTCGCGATAGGCAAATACCTGACCGATCCAATATGGTGGTTCTACCTCTACTGGATTCCGAATTTTCTCCGCGACAAACACGGGCTAGATCTCTCGACCATAGGACCGCCGTTGATTGCAATCTATTTGTTCGCCGACGCCGGGAGCATCGCGGGCGGCTGGATTTCCTCGACCCTTATAAAGCACGGCTGGGCGATTCACAGGGCCCGAAAGACGGCGATGCTGATCTGCGCGCTGGCGGTTACCCCAATCGTTTTTGTCTCACAAGTAGCGAGTCTTTGGGCCGCGGTCTCGCTGATAGCCATGGCGGCCGCGGCGCATCAGGGCTGGTCGGCTAACATCTTCACCATGATGATCCCGCGTGCAGCGTCGGGAGGGGTCAGGCTTGACTTCGTTGACATGTGCTATCTCTCCCCGATAGAGATCATGGTAGGAAGGGAGCGAGGTATAACGAATCGAGCCTTGGCTATGGGGTTAGGGATCGACGCTTCAGCGGTGACGGGGCGAGTTGAAGCGGCACGTGCACGCGGGGCGGAAAGTTCCGAGGTAGTTAAGCTTCGGAAGGCGCTTGGATTGAAAGCTCGGTCTTGATGGGTCTTGATGAATGTCAACGAAGTCAAGCCTGACCCCTCTTCTTCGCTAGTGATCCCACTTCTTTTATCTCGGCGCTTCCCAATTTCCCGAGAAAGCAATCAAGAATGGTCAACTCGAGAGACTCTCAGCCCGTCCGGCGCCGATTCATTCCGATTTGAGGTGCCGGTCACACTGGA
>JAHFUG010000068.1:0-7538 GCA_023265195.1 Blastocatellia bacterium
TTCTCGCACGTCCCGATGGCGACCGAAGGATACAGTCAGGCGGAGACCGTCTCAAAGACTAATTCACTTTTAATCGAGGCCCGGCCCTGTGCGCGAGGCGCCCGCTGTGAAGCAGGGTGGCGGAAGCGAACACAGGAATGATGGAAACTGGAGACCGCTTTGCCACGCCACACCCTCTGCGGAGATCGAACGCGGCGCGCATCGAGATCGATCGAGTGGACGCATTGGCAATTGGTGGGAACTTGAGCTACGATCACGCCGGTCTGGCGCCTCAAAGGCCGCGACTTTGCAAAAGGAGACCCTAATGAAATCAAGGAGCCTTCCAACCCTTACGCTCATAGTGATCGTCTGCCTTTCCGTGCAAGCCCTTGCGGCCCCGCGCAGCTATCCGCTTCGCGTGCGAGGCGGGGGACGGTTGCGGGTGACCGCCGAAAACACACGGACGCCGTCGCTGGTGAAGCTGATCGTGGAGTTCGAATCTTCAGGACAGAAGGCGGGCGCCGGGTTGCGGCCCGGTCAGGGCTCGTGGATGGACCGTGAATTACGAGCGGGTGAACCAGCCAGGCTGGAGTATTACCTGCAAGAGGGCGACGCCAAGAAGATCATCGACTACATGCACAGTCCGGGTAACTACTATACGTTCGATTGCTACAACAGCGGAAAAGGCTATCTGCAAGTCACGAAAGCATACGTCAAATCGGTCCGGATAGATTAGTCCTCTCCCGAGTTATACGCTTGCGGCGCGAGCGACCGAAAGCCCTCTTTTCCAGATCGCGCCCGGCTATTGACCGGTGGTGCGCCGTCATAACGGAGTCCAGGCTGCTCCAATCAATGCGGCGCCGTCCGCGAGCGGCGAGTCCACGTCGCCGGCGTCAAAGGCGTTCACGCCGTCGATTCCCGCTGAAGATATCTCGAATTGATAATGGTGAGCGGAGCAGCGCCGGGCTTGGCTTTCAATGACAAAGACGGGTTGTTCGTGATTGCACGGACCAAGGCGCTCAAGGTTGCGATGAACCCGTAGACTCGGCTTGCCGCGCTTGCGCGGCGCAACAATCATCCTCTTCTGGTCAAAAACTGTTTCTCGTCGCCGCGGTCTTATGTTTATAATGTGACACCCGGATTATTCTTTCTCGCCTGACATGTGATTCTCCGCACAGATGCACTGAATCATACCAAGGAGGTCCCTAATGACTATGCGCAACAAGAGATCGTTAATGACAGTATTGACGCTGGCGGCGTTACTGCTGGCGCAGCCCCTAACTTCATTTGTCAGCGCCTCATCTCCCCGCAAACTCTTTTCACGCCAAAGCGGTGGAGTTGAGCCGGTTGACTGGATCAACACACCCGACGCACAGGAAGGCTTCGTAATCTACGAAGCCGGCGATGAAGCCAGATGCCGGCCGGCTACACCGGACGAAGCTCGTGAAATCGCCGAGCCGCGTCCCGAAGAGACGCTTCACGTTATAGCGAGCACAAAGATCAAGCCGGAGGTTGTGGGTGGCATCAACATAACCTTGCGCTCGACCGCTCAACTAGACAGCTTTCCCGACGCCAAGGCGGCGTTCTTAAGAGCAGCCCAGCGGTGGACCGATACGATGGGAGTGCCGCTGATAACGGGCGAGATCACCATCATCGTCGACGTGGATTTCGGAACGACGCGATTTGGCACGCCCTACCCGCCGGGCGTGATAGGCGCGACCGGCACCCAGACTCTCTTCAACCCCAACGGATATCCCGGAATTCGGACGTCTATGATTGGACAAGCAGACGACGCCAGTGAGGGAGCCATCGACAACGCTCTGCCGGCCTCTCCTATCCTCACGGATCTTGGCGGCGCGACGGCGATGGCGGTGCCGTCGGCGACCTTGCGATGTCTGCGCCAGATTGGACAAGCAGCGAACCCTCCGGGCGAGCCGGCGTTTGGATCTCCGCCTTCCATAGGGTTCAACTCCGGATTCACTTTTGATTTCGATCCCAGCAATGGCATTGACTCCGATAAAATCGACTTCGATGCAGTCGCGACGCACGAGATCGGCCATGCCCTCGGGTTCACCTCGCGGGTCGGCGTTAAGGAATTGAGTCCTGGCGCGACCACTGATCTTTCCGCTTGGGATCTCTTCCGCTTCAGGCCGACGGTTACGGCGGCGACTTTCAGCACTGCTACAAGGATACTGTCGTCCGGAGGCGATCAGGTGTTTTTTACCGGGACCGATCAAGTAGCGTTGTCGACGGGGCGGCCGGATGGATCCGGGGGCGATGGTTTTCAGTCGTCGCACTGGAGAGACAACACGCTTAATCCGAATCGTGTGACAATCGGCATAATGGATCCCGCGATCGCCCGCGGTGAGCGCAATCAGATCACGGCGAACGACATACTCGCGCTCAACTACATGGGTTATCGCGTGAAGCAGGGGGGAGGCGGCGACCCGCCAACAATCGGCTCACTCTCAGGGAATCTAGTCGGAGACCGCTTGACGTTGATGGGAAGCGCGAACGACGTCCAGGGCGACTTTTCTCAAGCGCAGGTCACGCTGCTGGACGCCAACAATAGCACCGTCAGGCAGGACACTCCGGTCACATTCAACCCCACAGGCTCCGCCGTCAGTATCAACATCGTGGTTACGGGACTGATCAGCGCGCCAACGGCCTTCAAGGCAAGCCTCGTTCTAATAGACGGTGCGGGCAACCGAAGCGTAGCGGCGGTCGCTGACTTCAGTCAGGCCGACACTGGCGGCGCCACTATACGCAAGGCCATTGTCAATTCCGACTCGATGGTATTGAAAGGAGACGGGTTTGTCGGTCCGGCTCAGATTGAGGTTAACGGTTTGATCATCTCTCCGCCAAATATCAAGGTCAAGGGAAGCGGCGCGAAGATCGTGATCACGGGAACCAATAGCCAGGTGAACATTCACTCCGGGTCGAACCGGGTGCGCGAGATTCAAGGAGCCGGCTTGAAGTCGAACATCGTAATCGGAACCCCGTAAGCCGGCCCCGAGGTTTCCGATTCACTCTAAGTTCTCACGTATGGGCGGGCCCGCGGGTCCGCCCATACACGTTTATCAGATAAGAGAGTTCCTTTCAGGCTGGTGGTCACGGAGAAGGCGCTCGGTAATCCCGGGATTCGACTCTGTCTCCTTTGCTTCGTGAACTTCATGGTTATTCCCTCACTTCTTAAGGCCCAACAACACGAGTTTCATCACCAGCAACGTGACCACTACTGCTAACCCTATCGCCGCCCGATACTCGCGGTGCCGCAGATAGCGGGACAAATCGAAGCCTCCCTCTTGACTTGCGGGAGATGATTCCCCGAACGCAACAAAGGCGCCGCCGCGCCACGGAGTCAGCCGCGGGAACAACAGAGGCACGTGCCTGCGGTACTCCTCGTAGCTTTCCGGAAACAGCTCACGCATCGTGCCCGCTTCAGCGATCATCACCGAGATGTACACGATCAGATACAGCGAGACAAAAAGGACCGCGAACCACAGCGTGCCGGCACAGATGGCGATCCCGGCGCCCATAACCAGCGTGCCAAGGTAAAGGGGGTTGCGCGTGTACGCATAAGGACCGGTGATGGCCAAGCGTTCATTCTTGCGAAGATGACCCGAGGCCCACGCGCGAATGGCAAGTCCTATGCACGCGGTGACGCCCCCGACGCCGATCGAGCTCCAGGTGGGCTTTGCCGACAGAATCATCAACGGTCCGAGGATAAACCCGGCCGGGACTCTGATCCGCTGCATGACGCTGAGAAATGAGTTCTTGTTGGGAGCGGTTTGCGGCATCGGCGTCACACACCATAACAAATTAGTTTGGGGAGGAGTCAATAGAATCCGACCGCCTCCACTTTTGCGCTCATTATTTCTGTTCCGGGTCGAGCCTCGCTCGTATCGCCTGCTGCGCGTCCGAAAGCGGAATATCCATACACCGCCAGTGCCAGCAACTCCGGCGATGGCAATCGGCGCGGCACCAAAGATCGACGCCAACAGTGACGTCGCGCCCATCAAAGGGTCCGTTGCGAGCCGGCGACGTCGGGCCGTAAAGCCCAACGATGGGAGTTCCGCTTGCGGCTGCAATGTGAAGCGGACCCGTGTCCCCGCCAATGAACAGCTTCGCCCGCCTGGCCAAAGCAACAAACTGCTTCAAAGTTGATGCGAATGGCCGCGCCGCGCTGGATCGAGAACACGACGCCACCGATTCGGCGAGCTCCTCTTCGCCTGGCCCATAAGTTACAAGCGAACTGAACCCGTACTCGGACGAGAGCCAGTCAGCAAGCAAACCGAATCGTTCCGGCGGCCAGAGTTTGGTCGGCCATCCTCCACCGGGATTGATGATTGCGAAGCGTGAATCACCGGAGACTTCTCCGTCGATGTACCGGTCGTCTTCCGGTGGAACCGCGATAGGAAACTCGTAGCGTTCCTGATCGATTTTCAGATTCAGGCTTGCGCGAACCAACTCCAGGTTTTTTTCAATGACGTGCGTCATGTGACTAGTCTTGACCTGCTCGGTCAAAAAAATCCGGCTGACCGATTCGCGAAGCTCGGAAGACTCGAATCCCACGCGTCTTGCTGCTCCCGACGCGTAAGCCACGAAACCCGACTTGATCAGTCCCTGAAGATCAATCGCGATATCAGGCGGTTCGGCTGCGTTGCCGGGCCGCCTGAACAACCCGATGATCCCGAGGCGGCCGGTAAGCTCCTTCTCGCCTTCCTGACGCGGATTGATTTCGACAAGCTCGTCAATAGCAGGCGAATCGCGCAGAATTGCGCTTGCACGCGAATCTACTACCCACGTTATTTTTGCCGAGGGGCGGCAGCGCCGAATCGCGGCTACCGCCGGCAGCGCGTGTACAACGTCGCCGATGGAGCTTAGCTTAACGATCAGTATTCTCATTTCAGGGTCAATCAGGCACGACGTTAGAACAAAGCACGGAGCCGCCGCAACCAATACGTTGTGCTCGGACCCTGATAGCCGTTCTCGAGTTGCGCCTAAGGAGGCGTAAAAAACTAACCTCCCGTTTTGAGTTACGGGGCAGCACGAGATTAGGACCGCCGGTGAAGTGAGGACTTCACCGCGGAGTCGCAGAGATCGCTGAGAGAGCCGCGGAGAGTGAGCCCCCTCTACGTCCCTCTCTGCGTTCTCCGCGCCTCCGCGGTGAATCCCAATTGTAAAAAGGAACTTGTTTCTTGATGCTCCCATAGCGGGACAATTTTGGTTTTCTTTTCCGATGTTCCTGATTGCTACTCCGGATGTCTCCAACGAGGAAAGACGGGCGTCTCGCCCGCGTCACCGCTCAATCGCGATCATTTTAGGGGGACACAGCGTCTTGAGCTACCGCGGGCGAGGCGTCCGCCTCCGCCGTAAGATCGACCCGCGCGCTATCGCTTGCGGAAAATCAGCCGGTCCGCGATCAGGAAGTTCAGAAGCGAGCAGCCGCAAATTGAAACAAGAGTGGCGGCGGCAAGATTCATGCGCCACTCGCCCACCAAGCACCACATCATCGCCAGGTTTCCGAACAGCGAGACGACGCCCGTGCTTGCGTTGAATCCCAGGAACATCGACGCTACATCGCGGACTTCCGTGCGCCGCTCGAGCAACCGGCTTTCCTGAAATTTCCGGTCAGCCCAGGTCCACTTCACATGCCAGACGAAGTTGTGGATGACGGCCGCTTCGACGGCGACCGCGGTGGCTGCAAGATAGTTCATACGAATCAAATGCGCGCAAGCGAACAGAGACGTTGTATGAACCATGACTCCCATCGCTCCAATTGCGTTGAACTTGATCCAGCGGCGGAATTGGCCGGACAATGACGATCTCGCCAACTCGGACTGAGCGTCGCCGGATCGCCTGCATCCAAGCGAAGCGGCCAGACGTGGAAAACTCTGACGGAACATTCTCATCGTTGAACCTGCTTGCTCCGTGACCTGCTCACTCGAGCCTTTCGATTCTGTAGAGCGTTACCGTGTTTATGGCGACCGATACAATCAAGAAAAGAGCCATTCCGGCGATTGCAATGACGCAAGCGACGTCGAAAAACAGATGTCTGGCTCCGAGGAACGTTACGTAAGGCTTCCGATAGGCATACGCGTTGCCAATGGCGAGTAGAATACGCATCTCGGTCGGGCTGAACTTGAAGAATGAGACATTGAACCGCTTGATCGTGTGGGCCGCCAGATAGGAATTGATCATCAGCAGCAAGAAACCGGCGAGCACCCCCATTGCCACCCGCTCGGTGATGAGCCCCGACATCGCCAATCCTCCGATCAAGAGCAATGAACCTACGGCGTCGATCATGTGATCGACGTAGTACCCGTAGCGCGGCCTCTGGCGGCCGCGGTATCTGGCGAGCGTTCCGTCCAGGCTATCCCCGAACCAGTTAACAGCGAGCCAAAAGTTCACGGCCCAAAGCCACAGTGGAGCCTGCCTGGCGAGCGCGTAACTCACCCCTCCCATCGCCATTGCAAACAAGCCCAGCAACGTAAGCGTGTCCGGCCCGATCGAAGCCGGCATTGTTGAAGCGAGCCAGCGCAAGCAACGCCGTTCGAGCGGCGCGAGCAAGCTCTCTTGAACTCGAGTCGCCTGCGTGAAGTCAGCGTCCTCCGAAGCCCGCCGTCGCTCCAGAGGCGGCGCCGACGCGGACATACCGCCCGGCCTCTCCAAGATTATTGTCATAAGCGTGAATCCCCCTTCTTGCTCTGTATGCCCGTGCAACGCGGCTATGATGACGAAGCGCGCCTTCCGCGTTAGCGGCTGAGGTACGCGGTACAACGTACGGGCGGACTCCTACCGGTGCAACTCGCTCGATAATCCCTTTAAGGCGACATAGGCGTCGACCGGAGAGAGCAAGACAACGATTAACCACACCGGCGCGGCGACGAGCGCGACGATCAATCTTCTAATCGTTCGGCTAAGCCTAAGCGCCCTAGAGCCGGCGCCAACCCGCTCGACGATCGCGCTGATCAGGGGGCCGGAGACAGTGCCGCCGAGCCGAGCCACATTCGAATCGAGTCCTCTCGTGGATGGCGCTCCGCGTTCCGCATGGCAAACCGCCGCGGCGCGATCCATCGGAACGCCCGGCGCGGCGCCGCTTGTTTGTTGACGGGCGCCGCACCAGCGGCAATACCTATCAGTTTCGACCATTCCGGCGCTGCAGGCGATGCACGGTTTTATCGCAACGGTTCTGGTGTCACTGAAGTCGTTCATAAGCCCCCTTCTCGGACCGCGTCGCGTGGATTTCGCGGTCCTCAGTCTTGAACATTGCGACATGTCTCCGACAACATATGAGACAAGGCAACCACGATGCCAGGCAGCGCGCACCCTAACCACAAGGATCTATGAAAGTGAGAAGCGGCATTGGGCCGCTGACCGCAGGAAAAACAAGACATTTCGAGTGCTTACATTGCACGCTGACACTGTGAAAACCCGTGATACGCCACACGGGCGAGGCTGTTTGAAAACCCGAAGTCCCCCACACGGCAGAGACTGTGTGAAAACTCCGAGAATCCCACCAACGCAGTTGGTGGATCGTTCATATACAGCCTACA
>JAHFUG010000068.1:7638-13760 GCA_023265195.1 Blastocatellia bacterium
CTGCGTTGGTGGGATTCTCGGAGTTTTCACACAGTCTCTGGCAGTGGGTGGATTGTTCAATCTCAACCTACACAACGGCGGCGTTCTTCCGCTTCCCAAATCCCACCCACGGCAAGTTCAGAAAACAGTTTGAAGATGCTGGGGACCCCATCTTGAGCATGGACACGAAAAAGAAAGAACTCATCGGCAAACTCGGCGGTATGAGGTCGCTCGCTACCAGCTATCATATCTCCTGATCCACGTGAACCAGAGGAGAATCCGTCAATAATCCGGAAACGAGGAGATCAGCACATTTTCGCGGGGCCGCGCACATTTCCGATGAGCAGAAATTCGCGGGTCGTCCAGCGAATCGGCCCGTTCACCCCGGTCTTCTTTACATCCATCAGGATAGCGTGTTATGTTCCGAATCCAGTCATAAGACGTGCTTCAGACGTATCGGAGTGCTAATAACTCGCGCCCTTTTAGGGCAGTTGATAACAATGAGTCCGAACGGACCGGCTGCTAGTCAGGAATCGCTAACTAAGCGCTCTCGGCCCGCTGCAAAGCGCGCCGTTGAGGATATCGGGCACACTTACAAGCTGCGCGCCGTCAAGGCGGCGCAGTACCATCCAGCTCACGAAAAGGAGGGGAGCATGACTAGAATGTCCAATGCAAAGAGAATCTTCATCGCGCTCCTGTCGGTGTTGCTACTTGCGTCGACGCCGCTGGCCGGTTTGGCGCAATCAACGGCTACGCTGCAAGGAACGGTCACCGATCAACAAAAGGCCGCGCTTTCAAATGCAAAAATCACCGTCAAGAACGTAGCCACCGGGCTTGAACGGCAAGCGCAAGCCGACAGCTCCGGCGGCTATCAGGTCGCGGCGTTGCCGGTCGGCGTCTACCGCGTCGAAGCGCACGCCGAAGGCTTCCAGACACAGGTCGTGTTGGAGTTGAAACTGGAAGTGAGTCAGATCGTCGTGCAGAACTTCGAGCTCACGGTTGGAGCCGTGACTCAGTCAGTCAACGTCACCGCGGAGGCGCCGGTGGTTGAGTCCGCCACCAACAGCGTAGGCCAGGTAATCAATCAGCGAACCGTGCAAGAGATTCCTCTGAATGGCCGCCACTTCGTCGATCTCGGCTTATTGATACCGGGCTCGGTTACGCCGCCGCAAAACGGCTTTCTGACGGCGCCGCTGCGAGGCCAGGGATCGTTTGCTTTCAATACCGCGGGCAATCGTGAAGACACCGTCAACTTCCTGGTGAACGGAATCAACCTGAACGATATGGTTCAGAACCAAATCACCTTCCAGCCTTCGATCAACACCGTTCAGGAGTTCAAGGTCGACAATTCAACCTACAGCGCGGAGTACGGAAGGAACTCCGGCGCCATAGTGAACATCGCGACCCGCTCGGGCGGCAATTCGTTCCATGGCGAGGCGTTCGAGTTCATCCGCAACGAAGCTCTCGACGCCCGAAATTTCTTCGACGCAACCAAGCCGGCGTTCAAGCGCAATCAGTTCGGAGGCGCGATTGGCGGACCGATTCATAAGGACCACACTTTCTTCTTCTTCACCTACGAAGGGGTCAGGCAGCGGCAGGGGCTGACTCTCAACGCGAATACGCTGACCGACGCCCAGCGAGCCGGAGTAACGGATCCCGTGGTGCAGAAGCTTCTCGATCTTATACCGCACGCAACGAGAGTGGACACCGTGAATGGCGTAGCGATCGGGAGGTTTCAGGGTTCGGCCACGGCTCCGGTTAACATTGACCAGTGGACGGGCGACATCAGTCACGTGTTGGGCAGGAACGACCGGCTGCACGGCTACTACGCGTTTCAGCGAGATCTCCGTGGCGAGCCTACTCTGCAAGGCAACACCTTCCCCAATTTTGGCGACACACGCCAGTCGCGCAGGCAGATCTTCACCTTGAACGAAACCCACACTTTCGGAGCTAATCTGGTCAACGAGGCGACCTTTGGCTTCAATCGAATCCACATCACGTTTACGCCTAACCAACTGCTCAACCCGGCCGACTTTGGAATAAACAACGGCATCAACGAAGCGATCGGGCTTCCGCAAATCAGCATCACCGGTTTCAACTTCAACCTCGGGGGTCCGGCCGGATTTCCACAGGGAAGAGGCGACGCCACCTTTGCATTGGGCGACAAAGCCAGCTACCTGAAGGGAAGGCACTCGCTGAAGTTCGGGGGTGAGTTGCGGAGGTTCTACAACAACAACTTCGCGAAGAACATCGGGTCCTTCGGCTTCGCCAGCGTCAGCGCGTTTCAGGCGGGCAACGCCAATGCATTCAACGTGACTATAGGCGACGTGGCGAGCAGCATTGCTCAAGGAGCGCTCGGCTTCTTTGTTCAGGACAATTTCAAGGTGACGAGCAATCTGACTTTGGAGTTGGGCCTGCGCTACGACTGGTTTATGGCTCCGACGGAGAGATATAACCGTTTCGTGGTGTTTGACCCGAAGACGGCCTCTCTCATTCGAATTGGATCCGGCCAGGATCAGGTCTACCAAACCAACCACGACATCCAGCCCCGGGTCGGCTTCGCTTGGGATCCGTTCAAGAACGGCAAGACCATCGTGCGGGCCGCGTACGCCATTCTGTCGGATCAGCCGGTTACTAACCTGATCACCGGCACGGCCGCCAACCCGCCGCTGGCGACTCCTTTGACGTTCAACGGAACTATCAAGTTTCAGAACGCCGTTGCCGTCGCCGGGGCGTCGGGATTGGCGCCTGCGACCGTGAACAGTGAATTCACCAACGGCAACGTTCAATCATGGAATCTGAACATCCAGCGTGAAGTGACGCCGACGCTGGGTATGACGGTCGGTTACTTTGGCTCCAAGGGCTCCAACCTGAGGGTGTCCCGAAACATCAATCAGTTCGTCAACGGAGTTCGCCCGTTCGCGAGAATCTCGACTTCCAGTTCGATTTTGCCGGGAGCTACGGTCGGCAACATCAACCAAAACGACAGCGGCGGCAACTCCAGCTACAACGCGTTATGGGTCTCGGCGAACAAACGCATATCGCACGGGCTCCAGTTCAACGCGTCGTACACGTTTTCGAAGTCGCTGGACTACAACTCACAGAACTCTCAGGGCACCGTGGTCCAGAATAGCTACAACATCCGGGGAGACAGAGGCCTGTCCGACTACGACGCCAGGCATAGATTCGTGGTCAACACCATCTATGAGTTGCCGTTCAAGGGCAACCGGCTTGTGCAAGGCTGGCAGTTCGGCGCCATAGTCCAGTTGCAGACCGGGAACCCGGTGAACCTGGTGGTTGGCAACGTGACTACTCCCGCTCTCAACGGCGCTGCGTTCACCGGAGCCGCAACTCTCAGACCGGATCTCACTGGGCCGATCGTGGTCAACACGGGAAATCCAAACCAGTACTTCGGGGGTTCAGTCTGCGATCCCCGGACCGGAGGCTCGTGCCCGGCCGGTTCGGTCTTCACCTTGCCGGTCGCTAACGGCAACGTCTTCCATTTTGGAAACCTCGGACGTAACGTAATAATCGGGCCCGGCTTCGCCAACACTGATTTTTCGGTGATCAAGACGACGAAGATCAGTGAGAGCGTTAGGTTTCAATTTAGGGCCGAGATATTCGACCTGTTCAACCATGCCAATTTCGGCCAGCCCGGCCGGAGCGTTGCGCCAGGCAGCACAACGTTAGGCGTGATCACCAACACTCGGTTTGCAACAGGGGATTCTGGTTCATCGCGCCAGCTTCAGTTCGCGATGAAGCTTATCTTCTAATGGCTAATCGTGTGGCGGGTTGAAGCGGCGAAACATCGCCCTTCAATCAAAAACGACGAACGGGCGGGCCTCTGTGCCCGCCCGTTTTGTTATTTGTCATTTGTCACTCGTCATTTGTCACTTGTCATTTGTTACTGTGTCATTCGTTACTTGTCACTCGTCATTCGTTCGTCATTCGTCATTATTCGCTTCTCGACCCTTCTTGCGAGGTCGGCCCCGCACTACCCCCACTACTGGCTAATGACAAGTGACAAATGACGAGTGACAAATGACAAATGACAAATGACGAGTGACAAATGACAAATGACAAATGACTACTGACCAATGACTACGCGCTTTCGGCTACGCAACTCCAGACGTCTTGCGGGGTCCCACGATGACGTATAGCCGTATCCGCCGGCTGTATACGCTAAACCATCAACCCGAGCTGAACCGCACTTGGCGCACTGCTCGCGCAAACCCCGAGAGCATCGGCCGCAGTCCTTGCAAATAGTGAATTCCGGACAGAAGACCACCGCCGAGCACTGGGTCTGAAAGAACGCCTGGGAGATCAGCCGGCCCATCTCGTCCGCATTCGGTGAATTCTCTCCGACCCATATCTCGCTCGCCACATTCGAGAATCCGTGACTGTGAAACCGTCCTTCAGTGCGCAGCCGGTCAAGCGCCAAAACGTCGCTCCCGCTCGCGAGTCTCGGGCCGTCGGTATAATACGCGGAGCCGCCGGCTGGCTCGCCGCGAACGGCGGCTGCCGCCGCTTGGCCGAAGAACCGAAGGTCCAGCGCCGCCATTCTATGCGCGGTCAACTCACTCGTTTCGCCGCTCAAGAGAAAGGCCACGTTGTGTTTGCTCGATAGTCTTTCCGCCTCGTACTTCAAATGGGAAAGCAGCTTTAGCGCGAACTGCATTGACGCTTCGGAGTCCTGTAGATCGGATCCGAGCACGCAACGGCACAACTCGCTCAATCCCGTCGGGCCGATTGAATGGGTGCTCCAGCCAAGCTTGAGGAAGGGCTCGCCGCTACTCTGGATTGTAAGCGCTCCGAGAGTCCCCTGTTCGCCGGCCGCCAGCAACCTCTCCAGAAAAATCCGCTTCTCGAGATGCGCCTGCGCCGCTATTTCCATCAGTCTGGTCAACTCTTCCAGAACTCTTACCTGATTCCCGCCGGCGAGGTATCCCGCGCGAACGAGATTCAGCGAAACCGCCTGGAATCGGGCTGACCGCCATCCGTGCGTTTGGGTGCGATTCGGCCTTTCGACTCCGCTAATGCCATAGCGCCTGAAAAACATCCCGTCGTCGTCGCGGTCGAACGCGACGGTCAACCCTCCACGCTCCGCCGCGAGTCTGCCCGCCATCTCCAGCACAAATCTATAGCCGGGAATCTCGTTGAAATGGCTGTTAACGTGAAGCACTATTGTCGAGGTTACGAACGGCCGTCCTAGCGCGTCACCTTCGATCATCACTTCAAGGAGAGCCTGCAAGAACCGGCGCGCCTCGGCGCTGTACTCGCGATAGGATTTGGCCGTAGCTTTTCCACCGGGCCCGATAGCGGCACGCGGCACTAAGTACGGCGGCGCATCCCAATCAACGTGCATATCCACGACAGCCGTCCGGCCGCCCCGAGACACCGCCGAAGCGGAAACCTCGAAAATCAACGTCTGAGCCAACTGCTTGATGACGCCATAGTCGAGGCCCGTCAAAAATGGGGCCACCCCGAAGTTGACCGAGTCCCAGGCTATCGGACCCGAAAAATAACCCCGCAAAGACCCCGACAGCTTTGCCAGGTGCGAGATCAACACTTCGGCGCGACGCGCCGGACCAGAGACGTTGAAGCCATGCGGCGGCGTGAGCCCGAACTGCTTGACGTGGTCGATAGACGACGTGAGCGAATAGGGGCGATCAATATCGCCTATGTTGTGAATGTGAATGTCGCCGATCAAGTGTGCGTTCGAGACCGGCTCCGAGAATACGCTCTTGATCGCGTACTCGCGCTTAATGGCTTCGCCCATCATCAGGCTCGTGCCGTCCGGGCCGCGCGAAAGGAACCCTGAGCCGGAGAACTCGTTGCGAATAATGCCATCGACGTCGAACAGCGGGACGCCGAGTCTTGTATGATGGCCGTAGGCTTCTTCCAGACCAAGCTCGAGCAGCTTGGCGTCGACAAGCCCTCTGATCAGCGACGAGTTAAGCGCGCGAAAACCGAGCTTCTGAATGAAACGACGCACTTCGATGCTGATCTGAGTTGCAAGATCGAGATCGAGATTCGCCTCGCGCACTAGCGCCTCGACGATGGCGCCGGAGTCGAAATGCGCAAGATCCTCTCCCGAGCGGCGCACCAATACATCCAGATCACTTCCATCGTGATCGGCGTAG
>JAHFUG010000068.1:13860-22392 GCA_023265195.1 Blastocatellia bacterium
CTTCTCATTTTCCTTGCCAATGTGGAGTGCGTTTCTCGAGAAAGGCGCCGATTCCCTCTTGGGCGTCCGATGCCATCGCGTTCAGGCTCATAACTTCTTTTGCGTAGGCATACGCTTTCGGCTGATCGAGATCAATCTGTGCGTAGAACGCTTGCTTGCCAACCGCCATTGTGAGCGAACTCGCTTCGGCGATTCTCCGCGCGAGCGTCAACGATTCTTCACGCAGCCGGTCAGCGGGAACTACCCGGTTGACAAGACCCCAGTCAGCCGCCGTTGTTGCGTCGATCGGCGTTCCGGTCACCAACATCTCCAGCGCGCGCTTGCGCCCGATCGCTCTTGTCAGGGCTACCATAGGGGTGCTGCAAAATAATCCTATTCGAACTCCGGGCGTTGCGAACTTCGATTCGCTCGACGCAATCGCAAGGTCGCAGCTCGCAACGAGCTGACAGCCGGCCGCGGTGGCGATGCCGGCCACCTCCGCTATTACCGGCTGAGGGATCTCTTGAATGAGAGTCATCAACTCGGCGCACAAATCGAAGATGCGCCTATAGTCGGCGATTCCCCGGCCGCGCAACTCGCTTAGATCGTGCCCGGCGGAAAACGCGGGGCCCGAGGCCGCGACTATTACCGACCGAATCTCCGGATTGTCTCCGAGAGATCTGAAGCATGAGATCAGATCGGCCATCATGCCCGTCGAAAGCGCGTTGCGCCGCTCCGGGCGATTGAGCGTTATCACCGCTATTGGCGCGCCGCATTGCGCCAGTATATTTTCGAAGCGTGACTCCATTCGATTCTCCTTTCCGCTATCGATGGCAATGCTCGTCTCTTTAGGGACCGTCAAGAAATATGTTTCCCGTTTCCTGGCGCGCTCCGTTGCATCGAGAGTTCGGCGGCGCTTCACGAGGCTTGGAAACGATGCTATGGTTCTTCCAGCCACTGCCGCGCGCCATGCACAACGGTAATGATATCGATCTCGTCTTCGAGCAAGTGGTAGATGATCCGGTACGGGCCCTCAAGTACTTCACGGATGTTGACATCGTTGGCCTCCGGTACTATCCGGCCGGACCGTGGGAATGTGGCGATCTGCTGAGATCGTCGCGTGAGCCGATCTACCACCTTCGTTGCATACTGCGGCGACGAGCGGGCCACAAACGTATGGATGTCGCGGAGTTGAGCCCGCGCCGCTGCGGTCCAGTTCACCTTCATGCCGGCAACCCAAACTCCGTGCGAACGTCCTCAACTGGTGTCTTTCGGCCCTCAGTACTGTCAGCGAGTCCCTTCTCGATCGCTTCACGCACGTAGATCTCGTACATCAACTGCTCCCACGACGAAAGCGACGGAAGGCTATCGATTAGACGCTTGGCGTCTTCTTTGAGATCTCGTTCCATAAGCGTATTCTATCCTCCCAGGCTGTCATTGACGCAAGCGGCCGAACTCTTAGCTTCGCGCCCTTCGTGAGCTTCGTGGTTTTCCACTTCACGCCATTGCGAGTTCGAGCTTCGCCCGAATCAACGCCTCTCTTACTCTATCCGGCGAGGTTCCACCATCGGCCGACTTGGCCGAGAGCGACGATTCGAGCGCCAGTGAATCGTAGACGTCTTCTGATATAAGTTCGGAGAATGACCGGTATTCATCCGGCGATAGCTCTTCGAGCTTCTTCTCCTTCCCGATTGCGTATGTCACTACTCGGCCAACCAGATCGTGCGCGTGGCGGAATTCAAGACCTCGCCGAACCAGGTAGTCCGCAAGATCGGTTGCATTCAAATAGCCGACTGCCGCGGCTTCGCGCGCGCGTGCGGCGTTGACCTTGACGTTCCCGAGCACCGTGGCTAGAACTCGGAGCGATATCGTCACGGTGTCGATTGTGTCGAAGAGAGCCTCCTTGTCTTCTTGCATATCTTTATTATAGGCGAGAGGCAGCCCCTTCATGACCGCGAGCATCGCCGCGTGGTGGCCGAATACGCGGCCTGCTTTCCCTCGAATCAACTCGAGGGAATCGGGATTCTTCTTTTGAGGCATGAGCGACGAGCCCGTTGACACGGCGTCGGAGAGTTCGATGAACGCGAACTCGGCCGTCGAGTACATGATGAAGTCTTCGGCCAGCCGGCTAAGATGAACCATTACGATCGAAGCGGCGCCAATGAACTCGATCACAAAATCGCGGTCGCTAACGGCGTCGACGCTGTTTTCGCAGACGCCGTCGAAACCGAGCCGCTCCGCCAACATCGCGCGGTCAAGAGCGAAGCCCGAGCCAGCCAGCGCGCCAGAGCCAAGCGGCAACCGGTTGACCCGGCCGCGAGCGTCGATCAAGCGGCCGCAATCGCGTCTTAGCATCTCGTAATAAGCCAGGAGGTAATGCGGGAACAGAATAGGCTGCGCCCGCTGCATGTGGGTGTAACCTGGAATTACGCAACTCTGATTGGCGTCGGCCAGGGAAACGAGACTCAGTTGAAGGATCTTGACGGCTTTGAGAAGCGAATCTATCTCGTCTCGCAAAAAGATGCGAAGGTCGGTCGCCACTTGATCATTCCGGCTGCGGCCCGTGTGAAGCTTGTAGCCCAGGTCTCCGATGAAAGCAACCATCTCCGCCTCAACAAAGCTATGAACGTCCTCGGCTGATTGGCCGTCCATGTAATCGGGTTCGGTGCGGGCTCGCCGTGAAATCGCGATCAGCGCTTCGTCAATCCGCTCGAGTTCGTGGGGCTTTAATACGCCGACGGCCGCCAGCGCTTCAGCGTGAGCGCGGCTTGCCTGAATGTCGGCTTGAATCAGCCTTCGGTCAAACGCGAACGATGAGTTGAACCGGGCGAATTCCTCGTCAGTCTCGCCGGAGAATCTCCCTCCCCAGAGCTTCATTGTTCTTTCTCTCTTTGCGAATCAGTCGCGTCAAGCGCCTCAAGAATACTATGACGGTCAAGAGCGTGACAATGACAGGGCAAAATTCGGGATCGGCTTTTCGTGAAGACGCCGCGAAAGTGGGCGCGAGGCCGCGCCTCGCGAGGCCGCGCTTTCCCCACCTTCCGTTATTATGCCAAGTCCCTGATTATGCCATATGGATCGACGGCCAGGCGTAAGGCGGCCCTCTTAGTGCACATGTAAGGGGATTATGCGGGAAGGCAAGCAGTTTATCGTCTGGCGATAGCGAGTTGATTTGATCGTGCTGAGTTTGGTTTTTGAAAGAGCCTTTTCATTCATTGCGCATTTCGGCGTGGAGGTGCATGGCGACTGTTTCGGCTGACTCGTGACCGAGCCGGAGTGCGATGACCGAGCGATCTACACCATGATGGACAAGAGTCATGGCAGCGCTATGCCGGGCCACCAAATCCGGACGACACACAGCATAATCCGGAACTCGGCGTAATATCGGAGTTGAGTTGAAAAAGCAGCGATTTGAATAAAAGGTAGTGTCCTAATCTGTGTTGCTGGCCCCTAGACTAGGACATTACCGAATAAAAATGTCTGAACTCTTCATCGGGGAGTGAGCGTCCCGTTGGGGGCGCGAGTTTTATAGTTACGTGGTCGTTAGGACGGCCGCAATTCAACGGGGTGGAATGTGCGAGCCGCCCTTCGCACCATAAGCGGTGGCGACCGACATAGCACGCCGCTGGGGTGCGGCGCGCCGAGCAACGCGTCTCCAAGAAGTGCGACTCCCAACGGAGGTTGAATCAACCTCTCGGTCGCTCGATTAATCACTCCGCGAATCCGTTCACCCGCGAGTACTCCTTGCGATCGGCTTTTCCAGCCGCATAGGCAGCGACCTCGCGCGGACGCCGATTGCGTCGAAGATGGCGTTTCCCACAGCCGGAGCTAAGCCGGCGATTGGCGTCTCACCGGCGCCGGCCGACGCCAGGTCTTTTCTGTCCAGCAACACGACCTCGATCGAAGGCGCGTCGCTGAACCGAGGAACTCGATAGCGCGAGAGCTTGCCGTTTAACAGCCGCCCGTCTTCAAACTCGATTGATTCGAACAACGCTCCGCCGATACCCATCACTACAGAGCCTTCGATTTGATTCTTCAACTGATCCGGGTTGATGATCGTTCCGCATTCGAACGAGGCTACCACTCGCGCTATCTTCACCGAGGCGGTTGCTCGATCGACCGCGACGTCGGCGCACATAGCGACATAGCCGCCTTTCTCGAACCCGCCCGCTATGCCGAAGCCATGCCCCGGCGCGGGCTTTGTTTTGCCCCACCCGAACCGCTTGGCGGTGGCTTGCAACACCGCGCGAAGGCGCTCGTCTTTCAAATTCTTCAATCTGAATTCGAGCGGGTCCATGTTCACCAGCCGAGCCAACTCGTCCATATGCGATTCGCGGGCGAAGTGATTGGCCGTGGCCGCAAGCGCGCGATATGAGCCTTGGCGCAGTGGCGTCCGAGTTGGATGAAACTGGATCTTCTGATTCGGGATTTCATAGAGGGTTCGTATGCCCGCCTCGCCCGAATTGAAGTTGTGAAACTCCCAGGCCGTGATCTTCCCTTCCCCGCTTACCGCGCTGCTAACGTCGATGACTCCGGCAGGACGAAAGTAAGCCCAGTTGAATTCTTCTTCGCGGGTCCAAACAACCTTTACGGGTTTGCCGGCGGATTTAGCTATTCGGGCCGCCTCGATTGCGGCTTCGCCGGTGTGCTTGCCTCCGTATCCCGAGCCGGTGTCGGGAACGAGAACTCGCACTTTGTCCTCGGCAATGTGGAAAGCCTGCGCCAACTCGCTCCGAACGCCGAAGGGCCGTTGAGTTCCCGTCCACACCGTCAGCTTTCCATCATTCCATTCGGCCACCGCCGCGCGAGGCTCGAGCGGAATGTGCGCTATGTAAGCAATCGTGTAACTCTGTTGAAGCTTGTGCTCTCCCGCGGCGAGCCCGGCTTCGATCGAGCCCGCGGTAAAGGCGGCGCGCCCTTCCGGCCGTTGTGATTGAGCCGGGTTCTTGCGCAGGTAATCGAACAGATCGCGGCTCGGCGGATGCGGCGCCGTCTTCCACTCGGCGTGAATATCGTTCACCGCTTTCGCAGCCGAGTTTTCACTGGCCGCCGCGACTCCAACGAAGTCCCCGTCGCGAACGACGGTCACTCCTGGGAGTTTTTCGGCGTCGCGCAAGTCCACCGACGCGAGAGTCGCATTGAGAGTCGAAGGCCTGAGCACCTTTCCATAAAGCAGACCGGGCCGCTTGATGTCGGAGGCGTATTGATGTTTTCCGGTGACGATGTCACGGGCGTTGACCTTGAGCGCGGACTTGCCGGCGATTTTCCATTGATCGGCAGGCGTCGTGACTACGCTGTCCGAGATGACTTTGGTGACCCGCTGTCCGTGCGTGAGACTGCCGAAGCTGAATGATTGTCTCGTCGCCGCGTGAGTGATCCTGCCATCCGCGACAACCAGCTCGCCGCGTTCTACTTTGCCGCGTTCGGCGGCGAAGTCGATCAGAACTTCCCGCGCGGCGGCCGCGGCTTTGCGAAGCTGGGGCGACATCATTCGCGTAGTCAGCGAGCCGAATGTGCCGGCGTCGTACGGCGTCACATCGGTGTCGCCCATGACCATTTTGATCGAGGCCATCGGAACTCTCAGCTCCTCGGCCACAACTTGAGCAAGCGACGTCCGGATGTTCTGACCTACTTCGACCTTTCCGGTGTAGACGGTGACGGCGCCGTCTTCAGCGATATGAAGCCATGCTCCAATCTCCTTCGGCATTCCGCCGCCCTGGCCCCGCCGTTGGCCGCCGCCCGATTCCTGAGCAAGCGATCCTCTCAACGCCAGCGCGATGAAGACGCCTCCGCCGGCGGTCTTGAAGAAGTCGCGGCGGGCTATATCGAAGTGAAAAGCGGGCCCGGCGTGGAGTTCGTAGCGCTCGGGTTCGAGTTCCGGTTCGAGTTCGGGTTCAGTGCTCAGTTCGTCAGTCATGTTGCCTCTGGGGTTGATCTAATCAACGGGCCGCGGCTAATGAAGCCGGCCGCGCGCCGGGAATTCAATCAACAAGGTGCGGACTAAGTCCGCGTTACGCTTTCGCCTTTGCGGCCTTGTGAATCGCGGCGACGATGCGAGGATACGTTCCACAGCGGCACACGTTGCCTTCCATGTGCCGAATGATCTCTTCAGTGTTTGGATCGGAGTTCTTCGCCAGCAGAGCCGCCGCCGACACGATCATTCCGGTAGTGCAATAGCCGCATTGCATGGCGTCGGCGTCGATGAACGCTTGTTGCACGGGATGCAGCCGCCCGTGCTGCTCCAGCCCTTCTATCGTAGTGATCCGCTTCCCGGCGGCCGAGCCCACCGTTGTTATGCAGGAACGGATCGCCTTTCCGTCGATGAGGACGGTGCATGCGCCGCATTGGCCTTCGCCACAGCCGTACTTGCTGCCGGTAAGGTCCAAGTCGTCACGCAAGACGCTGAGCAAACTTCGGTCGCTGTCAACGTCTACTTTGCGCTTTGTCGAATTGATAATAAGCTCGAAGACGTTCGGCATGAGATGGCCTCGGTCTCGCAAGAATAGCAAGGAGTCCACTGGGACGATGCAGGTGGATAAGGGCGGCTTCGTCTTCTCCAAGCGTTATCGGGGATTATAAGACATCAACAGGCATTATCAAAGCAAGGTACTGACATGACGCATTCACATTGGCCAGAAGAATCTCTTGCGCGGTATTTTCTTGAAATGTCCACGGCGGCTTATAGCCCCAGCAGAATGTATCAGTACCCAAACCAAAGTAGTCGTGCTATTGCGCTGTTCCTGAGTATCGCACTAATAAAGCAAAGCTTAACGCAATTTTGATAGTGGGGTCATAGAGTGGTGTTCTCGTCTTTGCGAGAAACGCTTCTTTCCTCTTTCTCAGCAACACACAATTACCACATGACCACACACGCCAACCGTAATTGCCTTGCGCCCGGAGCCGCGTTAGAATCACTCCGTTTCGTTCAAGCATACTGGTCAAAGCATTATGATAACCGAAACGATCAATTACTTCGCCGTCGTTGAGCAGATGCCGGAAGACGCCGTCGTGACCTTTCACGGCGCGACTTGGGAAGACTATGAGGAGTTGCTCGCCCAGGTTGGCGAAGCCGGCGGCCGTCGTATCAGCTTCAATGATGGAACCCTTAAAGTCATGACTCTATCGCACGGGCACGAAAAGTATGTTCGCTTCATCGATCGCATGGTTTCCACGTTAAGTCTTAGGCTCGGCGTCAACGTCCTCTTCTTCGGCTCCGCGACAATAAAGCGGAAAAGAGCCAAAGGGAATGAGCCGGACGCCTCTTTCTACGTCCAAACCGCGGCGGCCATCGGAAACCGGATCGACCTCGACCTGTCAGTGGATCCTCCGCCAGATGTCGTAGTCGAAGTGGACATTCATCACGATTCGCGGGACAACTATCCGATTTATGCCGCCTTCCGCGTGCCTGAAATCTGGCGATACAACGGGCGCGAAATGGAGATCTATCACCTGCAAGAGGCAGGTTATGTCACCGCGGAAACCAGCCGAGCGCTGCCGATGCTCGGTAGCCGCATTCTCACGCAATACCTTAGCCGCCTGCCCGAGGACGGCGAGCTCAAAGCGATCCTCGCCTTCGATAAGTGGTTGCAATCTCTCCCAAGGTAGTTATTTCGCGGGGTGCGCCGCTTCAATAGGGATCCAACCTTAGCACCTGCCACAACCGCTCGAGCGTCGCCCCGCCTCCGTGCGTGAGACTCCCGCCATCAGCCGACACCCGTATCCTTGGCCGCCGAATAACGAGAGTTCGGCAACAATGTGTGATTCGCCGTAGGCGAAAGTAGTAACCCGCGGGCATGCGGACGAAAGGTGCTGGGATTTCGAAGAAGTTGGCAGGTTGGGCAGCGATTGAAACTGTGCGAGAAGGACATCGGCCGCGGAAGCCGCGGCCTGAAGAGTAGTACCGAACCGGCTCTGGAACAGCCGTCAGCATGCGGGCGAGAATCTGATGGACGTGCTAAAGCAGCGCGCCTAGGATCTGGAGCCGCCTATTCGGATGACACGCTTTCTCGCAATGTTGGCGGTCAGAGCCTAGGCGCGCATCTCAGCGGACAGAAGTATTCGGATGTGCGACGCGCTTTCTGGTAGTGTGCTGACTAGCCAAGGGCTCCGCCCTTGATATCCCGAGTGCGGAGTGCGGAGTTCGGAGTGCCGGATCACGCGGTGTTTTCCTCGGACGAAACGCGAACGGAATTCTCGTAACGATCCGCATAAGCGACTAATACTGTGGTGCTGATTGGATAACTATCACTGAGGCGGGAGGCTCACCAAAGAACGACCGGAATACCCAACGCAGTTGGGGGACCTTTCAAATCCGGCCTACTCACGGCGGTCCGTTGGTGGATCAGATGGACGCCTGGCCCGGCCAGCATCTCGACGATCGCAAGGTGGTAGAGCCCAACTCCGGCCAGGGCCATTCAGTATCTGCTCAACCGTGGCGCGACTCCAGGCGCCGTTATAGGCTGCCGCCTGCCGCCGATTGCGCCTTTTCGGCTCTATCGGTTTCATTCAGCGCAGGTTTATTCCGAGCCGGGTTCTGTAAGACTCGGGTCCGGT
>JAHFUG010000679.1 GCA_023265195.1 Blastocatellia bacterium
AAACAACGTGATAAATCAGTGGACGTAAAACCAACTACTCGGCTCCTTGGAATAATGTTTACCGTCGGCGAAATAATTTGGTAGAATCGACGCGCAGTCGTAGCGGGCGCGCGCTCGGCTGACGCTACGAGCGTAACGCGGACCAAAGGCCCGCGTGTCACGTGCGCGGTCGTGCTGAGGAGCCACGGCCATCGAGATTCAGTTATGCACGCACACTCATTTTCATTCTCGCCGTGCAGGTTCAACTCCACGCGAGGAACGTGATGACACTGCACGCCCATCTCGGATCTCCCCGGGCTCTCTTCACCTGACCGCCTGCAATTTGTCATCCGCCCTGATGCTCAGACCGTGCCGCCAGCGGAACGTAAGCAGCGTAAGAGCAACCGGGAACACTACTACCGAAATCCACTGCGACGTTGAGAATCCCATCAGTTCCCCTCGCGGATCATTGCGCCAAAAATCAATGATAAAACGCTCCGCCGAGTAAGCCATCAGGTAGGCAAGAACGACTTGGCCGCCGAATAGCCGCCGCTTCCAGAGCCACAGCAAGAAAGCGAAGCTGAGCGCACTCGCACCGGCCTGGAAGAGTTGTGTAGGTAAAAGTGTCACGCCGTCCGGCACACCGGTAATAAGGTGAGCCTTCTCGGAAAACCTCACGCCCAGCCACGAAGTGGTCGGCTTGCCCCAACAGCAGCCGCCAAGAAAGCAGCCGATTCGGCCTATCGCGTTACCTAATGCAAGCGCGGGGGCACAAGCATCGGCCAGCCCGCACCAAGAGACTCCCCAGACTCGCGTAAGAATCCAGCTTGCGCACAAGCATACAAGAAGTCCCCCAAAATACGCTCCCACTGAAGAAGTAGACTCGTACGAAGGGTTCTGATTAGCGCTCGGCCGAACACTAAAGATCATCAACAGCTTGGCGCCAAAGAAAGCCACCGGCAGCGTGTAGAATGCAAGATCGTAGACTGTTTTCTTAGCAATCCCATCGTGCTCGGCGAGGCGCCCCGCGACTAAGACGGCGAGCACGAAGCCGAGGGCGATGCATACCCCATAACTTGGCAGAGCCACATTCGAACCAGGCAGTTTGAGGATCTCGGGGAACATTCTTACGCCGACGTTCAGGGTACGCAGTTTTATTAAAGGGCCGCGCGAGTCTTGCTTCCATGAGTTGGCGCCGACCTGCTTTACTCGAGGATCGGTCCGGGGCCCCGGTCCTCAAGAATGTAATCGGAACAGTTAGAACCACCGGGTACTGTGAATGGGATGCAGCCATTAACATCCGTCACTCTCTTGATTGTAGTACCATCCGGCAGGATGATCGTGTACTCCACGCCTGCTGTGATTTCCGGGCAGACTATACACTGCACCGAGCAGCCGTAGCCAAAAGTAATTCCAGCAAGCAGCATCATCGAGACAAGCATCTTGAGCCTTTTCATGCACGCCTCCTTTGCTCCAGAAGCGTCAGCAGTCGATCAACAGAGGCTTCATCAAGAAAGAGGTCGACCGGTGAAGAATAGGTGTATCCGTTTACGCCGTAAGGCTTGTACATCTCGGGATCGGGATAGTGACCACGCTTCTTAATCTGCCATTCCTGCACCGCCCTCATGTGCTTGCGCTGACCTGCCAGCGAACCAGTCAATGGGTCATCACTGACGACAGCATAGGCAATCAGCGCTGCCTGAAGCGGCGTGAGTTGCAGACTCTCCTTCTCAGAAGCTGTGGTTCTCTTCGTGAATCGGTCCGGCAATGCGTCGGGAAGGAGCCGTCCGATGTGTTCCACTTCGCGGCTGACAAAGCTGCCCAACAAGGCTTTGAACGATTGATCGCCTGCCGCGGCTTGATCGCGCAGAGACTTTATTTCCGCAACAAGAGCAGGCGTAACCTCAGGCCCGATCTGACTCGCTCTTGGTTGAATAAAGCGACGCCCGCGCTTAAACGAGTCTGGAAGATCAGGCGCATCAAAACCACGCAGGGTTTCAATCGCTCTATCGACCTCCTGATCGCTGAGAGAGCCGATCTGGCCAAATAGCCAAGACGTCAAGATGTCCGACAGATCCTCGGCAGGGATACGCTCCGTGTGGCCCTTCAATGTGGACCTTTCCATAGCAGCAAGCCTAGTCCTGAGTCTCTCGCTTAGGGTCACGCCGGCGCGGGCATCCACAAAGCGCGCAAAGGACTCGACCGATACCGAAACCTCGGCATGGGAGCTGTCTACGGACGCGAATTGAATCTCGTCAATGCCTTTGCGCAAGCTCGCGATGGTTTCTTGCCTCGCCTGGGCGCGCTTATCATTCTGTAGCGCCGACGAGCGCCAAATGCCTATGATCGACACCACACCACATACGACCGCGATAGTGACCGCGATTTTTCCGATCGAGAGGAACACTGACCTTTTGTTCATGTGGAGCCTCCTTCTGTCTTTATCTCTTCTTCAAAGCAGCTAAATAAGGCGCGGAAATGTACTCATTCAAACTGTAAGTTTCCGTCGATTAATAGTGGGACCGCGGCAGTATTAACCAACTCGCCATTCGATGTCAATCGCTGTGACCGCATTTTTGTAATAAGGAGAGTAACCGCCCGCTTGTAACCAACACCATTCCGGCTGAAACCCTGGCCGCTCA
>JAHFUG010000379.1 GCA_023265195.1 Blastocatellia bacterium
GGCGACTGGAATCCCGACTGTGACGTCGTCCTGACCCGACCACCGATGCAGCAGCGCTTCGAACGCGCCGACGAGCATCATGAAGAGCGTCACGCCTTCCGTGCGGCAAAGCTCCTTTAATCCCTCCGTCACCTCTCGCGGCAGAAGAAGGCTTTCGGATGCGCCGCGGAATGACAGAACAGCCGGCCTCGGTTTGCCGGTCGGAAGCTCGAGCGGCCGCAGATCGCCTCCGAGGCGTTCGGACCAGTAAGCTATGAGCGATTTCAGCCTCTCGACGGCAAGAGAATCGCGCTCCCACTGAGCGTAGTCCGCAAGTTGAATCGGCAATTCCGGCAGCGACACTGGCTGGTTACTCACGGCGGCGCTATACAGTGCTGCTACTTCGCGCATCAACACGCCGATGCTCCACGCATCCGATACGACCTGATGCATGGTCAGCAGCACGATGTGATCGCATTCGCTGATTTGTAAGAGGCTCACCCGGAAGAGCGGCCCGCTCGCAAGATCGAACGGACGCCTGACTTCTTCCTGCATCAGCCGCCGCAGCTCACGCTCGAGTTCGTCGGCCTGAAGATGACCAAGACTCGTAAGCGGAAGTAACTCGCCGGCAAAGCCCGAGCCGATTATCTGCATCGGCGTTCCATTCATTACGCGGACCGTTGTTCTCAGCGATTCGTGCCGCCTTACTATCTCGCCCAACGCCGTCTCGAGCGCCGCGCGTTCCAGCTCGCCGGTCAATCGCATCGCAAGCGGCATATTGTAAAAGCCGGGATTCTCTTGCTCGAGCAGCCAGACTCTTTCCTGTGAAAACGAAAGCGGCGCCGCGTCGAGTCCGCCGTCTGACTTCTCGCCGCTTGAAAGCAACTCTTGCACGGCGTTGTCCGGCATTTCTTCGAGCCCCGCCAGCAACGAGTCGATCGTGTCGTGTCCGGCCGCGACGATCCGGCCGCGGTCCCTGCGTGGGATCGACTGGAGTCCGGATCCGTGGTTATCGCCGGCTCGCGAGATGACTTCGGCGAAAGCGGCGATGGTCGGAGCCTCGAACAAGCTCCGTAACTCTACCTCGGCTTTCAGCTCGGTCCGTATTCGAGACACCACCTGAGTCGCCAGTAACGAATGGCCTCCGGCCTCGAAGAAGTTGGCGTGGCGCCCCAGCCGTCCGGTTCCCAGAACCTCTTCCCATATTCGCGCGAGCGCGGATTCCAATTCGCCGATCGGTTCTTCGTACTCGGCTTTCTTGAGCGCTACCTTGCCTCCGGACAGCTTTCTCCTGTCCACCTTTCCGTTCGGCAATCGAGGCGTCTCGTCCAAGCCTTCGATTACGAGCGGGATCATGTGCTCGGGCAGGTTCTCTCGAAGGCGCGCCTTTAGTGCTTCCTCCTGAACCTCGCCCGCGACGTATCCAACCAGCCTCTTCTCGCCTCGCTCGTCTTCCTTGAGGACGACCACCGCCTCTCTACCAGTCGCTTCCTCGATCGCCGCCTCGATCTCGCCTACTTCAATTCTCATCCCTCGAATCTTGACTTGTCCGTCCACTCGTCCGAGGTAGTCTATTCTCCCGTCCTCGCGATATCTGGCGATGTCTCCGGTTCGATACATCCGCTCTCCGCTCTCCTCATTTGGATTTGGCGTGAATCTCTCAGCCGTCAGGTCGGCTCTCCTCCAGTAGCCTCGTCCCACTCCGGTTCCGGCGATGTACAACTCTCCGGCTACTCCAATCGGCGTCTCTTTCATCGCGGCGTCCAGTATGTACATCCGCGTGTTGCCGATCGGCCTTCCTATAGCGACTTCTCCCTTGTCTCCTCTCTCACATCGCTCCTTCGTTACGTCTATCGCCGCCTCGGTCGGCCCGTACAAATTATCTATCTCCGTAGCGGGCATCCGGTCGTGCACTCTCCTGACCAACTCCCGGCTCAACGCTTCTCCGCTGCACACGATCTGCCTCACGGAAGTCAACTCTTCCAGACCTTCCTCTTTGACGAACTCCTGTAGCATCGAAGGGACGAAGTGGAGGACAGTCACGCTGGTCCGCTTTATCTCGTTCACCAGATATCTCGGCTCCTGATGTCCGCCTGGCCGCGCCGCGACCATCTTCGCGCCGGTCATCAAGGGCCAGAAGTACTCCCATACCGACACGTCAAAGCTCATCGGCGTCTTCTCGAACACGACGTCGTCTTTAGTGAGGCGGTACGTCTCCTGCATCCATCGCAGGCGATTCTCCAACCCGAGATGCGTGTTCATTGCTCCCTTCGGCCTTCCGGTCGATCCCGAGGTGTAGATCGCGTACGCCAGATTGTCACCTTCCACTCTGACGTTCGGGTCGATCTTGCTCCGCTTGTTTATCTCGTCCCAATCGGCGTCCAGACGGATCAGTCTACACTTGTCCATCTTCATCGCGTGCGCGAGCCTTGCCTGACTCAACATCAGGTTTACCGACGAGTCTTCAATCATGTATCTAATTCGCTCGGCGGGATATCCGGGGTCGATCGGCACGAAGGCCGCGCCCGACTTCAAAATACCGAGCAATCCAACTATCATCTCGACGCTTCGTTCGGTTGCGATCCCCACCAGACTGTCGACGCGGGCGCCTTGTTCGATCAGATAGTTCGCTAATTGATTCGCCCGCGCGTTCAACTCGCCGTAACTGATTTCCTGCTCTTCGAACATGACCGCGACGTCTTCCGGATGCTGTTCGGCGCGGCGCGATATCTCTTCGTGCACCCAACTTCCCAATTTGTATGAGGCTTCGGTCGCATTCCACGCGGAGACGATCTGGTCTCGCTCCTGGGCTGAAAGCAACGAGGCGATCTCATAACGGCCCGCCGGGTCTTCGACCATCGCGGAGAGCGTCCGCGCATAGTAACCAGCAATCGAATCGATCTGCCGCCGGCTCAACTCAGCCGTATGGTAGTTCAGGTTCAGCCGCACCCGCGCCGTGCCGGGCTCGATCGAGAAGTTGGCCGTTAGAGTAAAGTTGGTCTCCTCGTAGCCGGCGTAGTCAATCAACTGCACGCCGCTCAACTCGCCCAGGGTTTGATACACGTGATAGTGCATGAAGTTGAAAGCTACTTCGAAGAGTTGGCCTCGATTGCGTTGCAGTTCAGCCAGCGGATGGCGGCGGAACGGCAACAGGTTTCGCTCGGCCTCGAAAGCGGCTTTTATCAAGTCGAGCCACTCGCCGCCCTCGAGCTTCATGCGAACCGGAGCCGTATTCAAGAACAGGCCGAGCACGCGATCGCCGTCGTTTTCCTCGAGCCGCCCGTTGGACACGAGTCCGGTGATCACATCCGGCTGTCCGGCGAGCAAACTCATAACTCTCATGTGCGCCGCCAAGAGCACGCTCTTGATTGGAACTGAAGCCGACCGCGCCAACTGTTTCAAGCTATCGGACAACTCGGCGGAGATCGGCGCCGAGGCGATGCCCGCGCCGGAACCATCGGACGCGGCGGTTGACGATAGACGCGGGAGTTTCGAGATAACCGCGCCGTCGAGTTGTTCAGCCCAGTAAGCCTCGCCTTCAACCGATTGTATGGCCGCTCGTTCCGCCGCGACGAAGTCTCGGTACGTCACATCGAGCCGTTCATCGTTGGCCTGCTCTCCCGCAAGCAAACGGACGTAGCGTTGAAACAGATCGGTCAGCAGGGAAGCGACGCTCCAGCCGTCGAGAATGGCGTGATGGAAGCTGAACGTGAATTGAAAAGTCTCTTCAGTGCGGCGGTGAGCTTTGAATCTCAGAAGCGGAGCCCGGCGCCAGTCGAAGTGCATCTGTTTCTCGGCTTCCGCGTCAATACCGATTGCGCTGTTTTGCTCATCCTTCGAGAGACCGCGAAGATCAACGGTTTCAAGCGGAGCTTCAATCTCCCGGTGAACCAGTTGCAGCGGCTGTCCATACGAGCCCAAATCGAATGATGTTCGCAGCACGGCGTGCCGGTTCACCATTTGCTGTATAGCGCACTTCAGCGCGTCGATGTCGAATCCAGCCTGAAGGTGAAAACTATGCAGATCATGGTAGACGGCGGAATTCGGATTTAGCTCGCTGTGAAACAGCATGCCGGCCTGCAGCGCGGTGAGTGGATAAGCGTCCTCGACGTCCTCGGGCAGCTTCGATGCGTCTTCAGGCGATATCAGGCTGAACGGTTGAGCATCGCTTCGGCCCGGCGCCGCCTGCTGGTCGAGCTTGATCACGGCCGCCAGTTCTCGGATCGTTTGAAGCCGGAAGATTTGTTCGTTCGAAATGTCGAGGCCCCGTTGGAGGGCTCTCGTGCGCACTTGAATGCTGCGTATCGAATCGCCGCCCATCGCGAAGAAGTTATCGTCTATTCCCACGCCGTCGACGCGTAGCACCTGCGACCATATGGCGGCCAGCAGTTCTTCGGTAAAGGTTCGAGGCGCCGCGAACGCCGATTGAGCGGCTGTTCGTGACAAGCCGGGAGCGGGTAATGCGCTCCGGTCGACCTTGCCGCTTCGAGTCAGCGGCAGCGCGTCGATGAACACGTAAGTAGAAGGCGCCATGTATTCGGGCAACGCTTGCAGTAAGAAATCGCGAAGCTGCGCCGCCGCCGGCTGGTTCATGCGATCCGTCACGACGTAAGCCACAAGGCGTTTGTCGCCCGGCTGATCCTCGCGAGCGAGCACGGCGCATTCTTGAACCGAGGAGTGACCACGCAGGACGGCCTCTATCTCACCCAACTCGATGCGATAGCCATGAATCTTTACTTGATGGTCGGCGCGGCCCAGAAAGTCGATGACGCCGTCGGGTTGGTAACGCGCGAGGTCACCGGTTCCGTAGAGGCGCGCCCCAGCCGGTCCGAATGGATCAGGCGTGAACTTCGCCGCCGTAAGCTCCGGACGATTGTGATAGCCTCGAGCGACGCCGTCGCCGCCGATATAAAGCTCTCCGATTAATCCAATAGGAACCGGACGCGAGCGATCGTCGAGTATGTAGAGTTTCGTGTTTGCGATGGGCCGGCCGATAGGAATCGGACCCGGCTCGATCTCGCCGCGCGGCGCCTCGTAGACACAACACCCGACCACCGTTTCGGTGGGACCATATTCGTTTATCAACCTGGTCTCGGGCGCGTGTTCTCGCCAGAAAGCAATGGCCTCGGCCGTGAGAGCTTCGCCGCCAATCACCATGACCCGGGCGCGTCCCGGCGCTTCAGACGGCGACAGTTGGTGTCCGAGCAACTCGAGGTGAGCCGGGGTGAGCTTGACCAGGCTGTAATCCTCGCCTTCTCTCAGAGCGGTCACCAGCGTCTCGACTCCGAGTTCTTCGGGCAGCAGCACCACGCGCCGGCCGGCCAGCAGTGGAGAGAACAGGCTCGTTACGGTCAGGTCAAAAGTAATCGGCGAGTGAACCGGCGCGCCCTGTCCTTCTTCAACCTTGTACGCCGCCGTGCACCAGCTCAAATAATTCACCAGTCCCCGGTGAGTAATCAGCGCGCCCTTAGGCTTGCCCGTCGATCCCGACGTGTAAATCATATAAGCGAGGCCTTCGGGCGTGACGCCGCTGCAAAGATTGGTTGCTTCCTGCTGTTCGATCTTTTCCCAATCCGAGTCGATGCGGATGACTCGAGCGCCGTGACTGGGCAGCGCGCTTTCAAGAGCACTCTGGGTCAACAACACCGAAACATTTGAGTCGTTCAGCATGAAACTCAGCCGGTCCGCCGGATCAGCGGGATTCAACGGCGCGTACGCGGCGCCGGATTTTAGAACGCCAAGTATGCCGACGAGCATGTCGACCGACCGCTCGACGAACAGGCCGACCAGTGTTTCGGGTCCGGCTCCGAATCGAACCAGATAACGCGCCAGCCGGTTCGCCCTGGCGTTGAGTTCGGCAAACGTCAGTTCGCGGCCATTGCAAACGGCGGCGATGTTGTCAGGGGTTCGTTCGGCTTGCTCTTCGAACAACTGGTGAGCGCATTTCTCACTGGGATAATACGCGTCGGTCTGATTGAAGCCGTGGACCAGAATCCGGCGCTCGTCGTCCGGCATCGTCTCGATCTCGTCTATAGCCGCGTGCGGACGATCGATCGCCTCATTGGCCAGCGTGAGCAGATGCTGGGAAAGCCGCGCTATCGCGGCGTCATCCATGCAAGCGGAATCGTAATGAATCTCCAGACGCCATCCGTCCTCGGATTCAACGCAAGCCAGCTTGATCTTGAATCGATCGATGCAGGCGTATTGGCTGTGAATCTTGAAAGAGACGCCGCCGGACTGGAGCTTATGCGGACGCTGTTCGTACTCGAAGACCAGCGGAAAAAACGGCGCTTCTCCAAACTCGGACGCAGCGTCCCAGTTGAAGTATTCCTGCCACGTGCGAGCCTCGGTAACCGACTCGCCGGCCTGACTCAGTATTTCGCTGAACGGCATGCCCGGCGTCACCTGAGCCTCAACGGGAGCGTTGCGAGCGAACAACCCCATTGTTCCTTCAAGCTCCTCGAACTTTCTTCCATCGAGCGCGTGACCCATCAGTACCGAGTTTTCCCCGGTCAGCTTGGAGATCAGCGTTTGCCAGCATGCAAGCCAGAACGTCGATGGGGCTACTCCACTGATCGAAGCCATGCTCGCGATGCGTTCCACCAGGGAGCGGTCTACGGTGAGCGAGAGCATGCGCGGAGCGAAGTCGGCTTCATCGCGAGCACGCCGCTCGAACGGAATCGGCTGCAATGCGGCCGCCTCGGAATCGAATCGCCGCCAATATGCCTTGCCGGCTTCGTTGTCATCCTCGGCCAACATCTCGTTTTGCCATTCCGAAACCTGAATGAATTGGAAAGGCTCGCCTACAGGCGTCTCGCCGTTGAGCCGGGACGAGTAACAATGCGCCACGTCTCGAACCAACGCGTGAAGCGTCTTCGCGTCCGCGCAGAGCGCCGGAAGATCGATGACAAGTAGAGATGTCTCATCGGACAAACTCGCGAGCAGCGCGTGCATTGGAGGCTCATTCTCGAAATCAAACGGTCTCCGCCGTTGTTCGGCCAGCACGAGATCGATGCAGCGCTCTCTGGACGGAGAACACAAATCGATCTCCTCCAAAAGCAGGATCGAGTCGCCGCTAACGGTCTGAACCGGCAGCTCCATTCCGGGCAGGGATTGAAAGGTCGCGCTCAATATCTCGTGTCTGGCGATCACGTCTCTCAGCGCATGCTCGAGTATCGGCGCGTCCAACTCGCCCTCGATCAGAACGGCGATCTGACTGCGATAGGCGGAGCTGCCGCGCTGGAGCGTCCACAGACGCGATTGCTGAGGCGAGAGGCGAAATCCCTCGATAGTACGGCTCTCCATCATTCTTTTCTCCCTATGCGATCTTGACGGCCCTGGGTTTGATCTCGGCGATCCTTCGCCGATGAGCCTCCAGAAATCGGGGCTCTTCGACGACCCTGTCGGTCATCTCCAGGGAATTGATTCGCGCGCCGGGTTGACGAGCGATGCTTTCCAACAGCTTCTTGTATTGATCGGCCAGCTTCGCGATGGTGGCTGCTT
>JAHFUG010000680.1 GCA_023265195.1 Blastocatellia bacterium
AGCGTATGCCCGCAACCCTCCCTTGCTCTCACTCAATCTTAGCCACGCCGTTGCCGGGTTTCGGAAACCTGACAAACACTTCCGGGTCGTGTCCGGGCACTATCAATCTCGGATTCGACGCGATCTTTTTCATGCGATCCTGCGCGTTCAGATTCGACGCGGCGTCGAACGTCGAAGCGATCGGCGCGTGCTTTTCCAGGTTCTCGTAAAGATAGAGATTGTCCGACGCGACAACCACCGTGCCCGCCTTGGTGTTCACGCCAAGGTACTGAGACGCGTAGGTGTGGCGGCCTCCCGTATAAAAGACAATCCCACGGATCATCTCTTTCGCGTCGCCATCGACCAGTTTGAGCTGTTTGCGGTTGCCGGCTATTTTCACGAGCCACGCTACGTCGTCCGGATCAATGCCGGACTTGTTCTTTGCGGGGCTGTCGGGATCGGTCACGTAGTATTTGTACTCGTCCTTCTGAATCCAAACCTTCGCGGTTGGAAACAGATCCGCTCCGCCGGCGTGATCCCAGTGCATGTGTGTAATCACCACGTCGGTGATCTCCTGAGGTTTCACGCCGGCCTTTCTGACCGCCTCGGACGGCTTGATGAAATCCTTGATCTTATATTGCTTGAAATACTTCTCACGGTAGAAGCCGGAATCGACCAATATGTTGCGCCCGCCGGGGCCCTTCAGCAGCCACACCATCAACTGAATATCCATCTTGCGCGACTTATCGGCGCCGGCCACAAGCTGGGCCACCGGAAAATCGGGGATGACGCCGTAACTGATCGCGAATACCTGATACGCCGGCTTCACTTCCGGCTGCGGAGCCGGCGCGTTTTGATCGGCGCTGATTCCCATCGCGGACAAAGCGAAAAGGAGCATTAAAGCTGACATTTTTCTGATCATCATCTCACCTTGCTTACTCTGTACGGCATTCTCCGCTCTCAATTAGATGTACCGCTAGATGTACCGCACACCTCCAGGCAGGGCGCTCTATCAGACCCACATAGCGCCGTGACTAGACCATCGCGAACCATAAGCCTCTCGCAAAACCGCGCCAAGTTCTCAGCTTCATTTTTTTTCCGAAGAATAAAGACATAGTGACGAGCCCCTGTCCGTCAGAATGTGACTTCGTAAAAACCCACACGCTGGATGGTGGAACATGGCCATGTCTTTCTTAGCGGGCAAGCTATCACAATTCTGGGAGTGCATACAAGTAGGACTCTTTTTCCTTTCCGTGGTTGGAGGAGCGCTGGAGCCGAAGCGGGAACAACTCATATCGAAATATTCAGGTGAGGATCGAAAGCTTCCTGAGAACCCTGGAGAGGTTATTGCAAGTGGCAATGGGACAATAGCACGAGCGTATACGGCCTTGGCCACATGCGACATGTACCGACTCGGCAGCGACGAGGCCAGAGCGGTCGCGACGCGATGCCGAGCTTACGGCTAACCTTCGGGTGGAGCGGCGAAACCAGTTAATGACCTGCGGCGCCGCGGTGAGGCTTGACGGGCGGCTACGGAGAGCCGCCCGTACTTGATCTTCATGTACAAGCTCGAATCTCGGTAGCGACTTGAAAACAACTCCTATAGATTCTCTTCTTCCGGGTGGACGATGCTCTTCAATTCGGATCTCAGCCGCTCAATCTCCTCGATCTTCTCCGATATTCGGTCGAAGAGCGGTTCCTGAGCTTTGATTCCCTCCGAGATAAGAAACGCCGCGGACTCCGACCTGCTCTTGAAGATGCCCGATTGAACCAGCGCATCGAGCTTCTTTATTGCGTCGTCGTTCACGCGCACCATTACTACGTGATCTCTGGCGGCTAACGCCGATTCAATAGCTTTGCTTATGGATTCGGTCGCCTTGGTGAAGGCCTCGCCGGTCTTTTGAGCGACTTCTTTTACGGATGAGGAAACTGAGGATGCGATATTGTTGATGGATGAGGACGAAGAGTCTGCTGGCTCCTCCATTCTGGTAACGGCCAAAGGAGCCCGCGTCTCCGAATCACTGCGCGGGTCCGCGTTCTTATCGGTTAGCATTTCAAACCTCCTTACGGTTCTTGTCGTAAGCTCCTTACGTGCGGCGCGGCTATGAAGTTCAATTGATGTTCGAACGGTATTGGAACGCTCCGGCTGATGGCGAAGGACGGCGTTCCGGTCGCTGGTTGGCAGCAAGCGCTCGCCCTCGGGATCGGATTGGCCGTTCTCACCGATGATCAGTTGCTGGCAAAGCTAACAGGCGCGTAGCGAAGTAACGCATCGGCTTCAGCCTGTATGAGTAAGGCATAAGGTCCAGTGCCAATGATGTATGGAATCTCCTAAACCGGTCTCACTCAGGTAACCGTCAAGGGTATTGAAAGTGACTCCTTGCGGAGACCGTTAGATTGTTGTCCCCATAAGTCAATTCAAGCGCATAATAATTCAATCCGCTGTCCAAGTCATAGAATTCATCCAGCGGTATGGGAATTCTCAACTCGCTTCCTGGCTTGAGATCCAATGGCAATTCGACAATATGATCGGCCCGTGTTCGAATCGGATTAGTTTCAACCAAAGCGCCGTCTTCCGTGAATAATTTCATTTCCAGAAAGTGAAACGACAGCAGCGCCGCCACGTCATATGC
>JAHFUG010000069.1:0-2948 GCA_023265195.1 Blastocatellia bacterium
TCGGAGTGCGAAGTTCGGAGTTCGGAGTGCGGATCACGCGGCGGTTCTTGCTGGAAACGCAAATAGAATTCTCGTAAACACTCGGCATAAGCGACTAGGCTTCTTCGCGGACTGCGCCGAAAATTGGCCCTTCGGGCAACCCCGCACTCCGAACCCCGAACTCCGAACCCCGAACCCCGAACTCCGAACTCCGAACTCCGAACCCCGAACTCCGAACTCCGAACTCCGAACTCCGAACCCCGCACTCCGACTCATAGCTGATTCCCCGATTCCTCGTTGACAACCGAGTCAGGCGGGTGATATTTCTTAGCGTTCACGGAATTGTCCCGACCGGAGACCGCACTTGAATTCACATAAAAGATTCGTCAATAGAGGGGTTCCACTCGCAGGCGATATGTCCGCTGCGTTTTATCCGATAATCGAGGCATGCGCCTGTATCTGTACGTGCCGTTCCCGGTGGGACCGATTTCTTGTCCGTGGAGATTGCACTTAATCACGGATATAGAGAGTGGGACGAAGCGCCCCGGTTCCAATCAGGAGCCGGGGCGTTTTTCTTTTCTCCGTTGACACGCGGATTATTCGCAAAAGGTGACGATCATGAACCAAAACAACATGGAGATTCTCGAGTCAAACCCTTCAACTGTCTCCGCGGCCGTGTGGGACGAGTTGGCCAACTATGAGGCGCTGATCAAGAAGTACCGGGCCGGGCTCCTCGACGAAACAAAGATGCAGAAGCAGCGGCTCCACTTCGGCACTTATGCCCAACGCCAGGAAGGGGTCCAGATGCAGAGGATCAAGATCCCGGGAGGGCTCTTGACCGCGGATCAATTGGAAAGGCTCGCCGACGCAGCCGACCGTTTCGGAAGCGGCTTCATTCATTTTACTACGCGAGAGGACGCCCAGTTGTACTACGTCACGCTGGATGAGGCTCCAGCCTTGCTGCGCTTCCTCGCCGAGGCAGGCGTCACCACTCGGGAGGCTTGCGGCAACACCGTTCGCAATATCACCGCGTGCTATCGCGCCGGAGTCTCGGCCAGCGAGCCGTTCGATGTCTCGCCCTACGCGGATTCTCTGTTCCAATACCTTGTCCGAAACAGGTACAACCAGAATCTCGGGAGAAAGTTCAAGATCACTTTCGAAGGTTGCGACGAGGATCATTCCGGATTGCGAATTCACGACATTGGCTTTTGGGCCCGCGTGCGAACCGTCAACGGAGAGCTTCGCCGAGGGTTTCGAGTTTATCTTGGAGGCGGCCTCGGCGGCGCGCCTCATCTGGCGAATCTCTATACCGAGTTCCTGCCCGAAGAAGAGATCTTCAATCTGGCCGCTTCCATATTGAGACTATTCGACAGATACGGCGAACGAAAATCGCGAATGAAGGCGCGAATGAAATTCCTGATCCAGTCAATGGGTTGGGAACCGTTCGCCGCCGCGCTGGAAAAGGAACGCGAGTTGGTGGGCCCTGTACCGTTCGCGGATCATTTCCGAGACGAGCGGGAACTGGAGCCTGAAAATGCCGTCCGCCCGAACGGATTGAAAGCGCTTGATCCTCGCACGGAAGACCGGCAATTCCGGTTATGGGCGCAGGATTCGGTAATCGAACACAAGAAATTAGGATTCCGGGGAGTTCACGTGAGGTTGAAGCTTGGCGATATTACCGCCGATCGGGCTAGGAGCCTGGCGCGAGTGGCTCGGCGATTTTCCGCCGGCAGATTGCGCATCTCAATCGACCAGAACATCTACCTGCCCTGGGTTCGTGAAGAAGAACTTGTCGATCTTTACTTCGCTCTCAACGACCTGTCGCTGGGCGAGACTGGAGCCGACACGGTTGTCGACGTAACGACTTGTCCGGGATCCGATACTTGCCGCCTGGGGATCGCTTCGGCGAAGGGATTGGGCAGCGCGATCTCGGAGTCATTCGATGATTCGTTGGATCGGTATCGAGAGACGGCCCGGTCTTTGCGGATCAAAATATCGGGGTGCCCCAACGGTTGCGCGCAACACGCAGTCGCGGATATCGGGTTTCACGCGGCGGCTCTTTCGCACGAAGGCCGAACGGTGCCGGCTCATCTGGTGTTCGTGGGGGGGCAGACGAATCCCGACGACGCGCAATTCGCCCGGGTCATCGGCAAGTTTCCAGCTAGGAACTGCGTCGAAGTAACAGAGACGCTGCTTAGACTATATAACGACGAGAGGCTTGCGTTGGAGAGCTTCAGCTCCTTCGCTGCGCGAATAGGTGACGACAGGCTGAAAGAGGCTCTAGAACCTCTTCGCACGGTGCGCGCCTTCGATGATGACCCTTCGTTCTATCAAGACTACGGACACGAAAACGAACGCTTCGCCGTCCGGCAAGGGATCAAGGGCGAGTGCGCCGGCGCCACCGTAGCCGAGACGATCCCAACTATGGATCAGGCGCGGGAATGGCTGGCTCAGGCGGAAGCCTTGATTCATCACAACGAATACGAGAACGCCGTTCTCGCGTCGTATGAAGCGGCAGCGGCGGCGGCGCGCGTTCCACTCTACCGCCGCCTCGTGGATCCATTCACGTCCGACGAAGCGCTCTGGGAATTCGAAAATCTCTTTGTCTTATCGGGCGAGACTCAAGGACGCTGGGCAGAGGTCTCGTCGCATTTCACCGAATTGAAATCACGTGGAGTCGATGAGGCCGCGGCGCACGCGATTCTGGCTGACGCCAGGGAGTTCGCAATCTATTGCGCGAATAATCCGCTAGCCGATAAGCCTGATACCTCTGTGGGCGCCAATCGGGGCATTGAAGCCAGACCGCCAGTGGCTAATAGCGCAAGTCAATAGTTAGAGTGGCAGCCGCATAACGGCATGTTTTTCTGATTGGGCGCATTAAGGAGGCGAAAAAATAACTTCCCGTTTTGAATTATGCGGCGGCGCGAGATAAGGCCGCCGGTGAAGTGGGGACTTCACCGCAGAGACGC
>JAHFUG010000069.1:3048-22382 GCA_023265195.1 Blastocatellia bacterium
GGGCTACGGATAAAACGGATTACACCGACGAGAATAGCTTGCCGCCCAAGCAATCTCACTGAAATTTCCGAATTGAGGCAAAACGCCTGACTCAAGCGATGAGGTTCGCTATTGCCCGGCTGAAGGCAGACCTCGGCAATAATAGTCGATGTCTCCGTGAGCGGTGGGCGCTTAACGGTATTTGGGGATTGTTGTTCTGTGAGCTTCGGCCGAAAGCTCACGTTGTTCTCTGCCGGAATCGTAGCGAGCTTGATTGTCGCGTTCTCATTCACACCTCGATTCATCGAGGTGGCCGGCGTCGGCTGCCTGCTTCAAAACTGTTTCAACAGTTTCTCGGTCCACAAGTAATCCGTCGAACCGGTTAAGGGCGCTCCTGTTGGCCGTTCTTACCCAGCTAAAGCAGGGTGTTTATGAGAACAGCCTGATGATCCGTCCCGATACCTTGCTTCATCATACCTTGCTTTCTACCTGTCCAAGCGTCTTTCCACTCCGCGTCCCCAGGAACCGTTAAGAACCCGCTGGAAAACCGCTGATTGACGCTGACTCTGTAAGCTGATCCGCGCAGATCAGCGAACCGAAAGGCAGCGTCGATCAGCGGTTATTCCGCAACGCCAATCGCGCGAGCCACCCGACACCAACTGAACCGCTACCCTCAAATAAAGAACGGCGCCAGTACGAGCGTTATGGTTGAAAGCAGCTTGATCAACACGTGAAGGCTTGGGCCGGCCGTGTCTTTGAAGGGGTCTCCTACCGTATCGCCAACGACCGCGGCCTTGTGAGCGTCGGAGCCTTTGCCGCCGTACATGCCGGTCTCGATGTACTTCTTCGCGTTGTCCCACGCGCCTCCACCGTTGTTGAGAAAAGTAGCCACGAGAATGCCCGCGATCGTGCCAACCATCAAGAACGCGGCGACGCTCTCCGCGCCGATTCCCAGCGTCTTGAAGAGGAGACCCACCGCGATCGGCATACCCACGGCGAGAAGGCCGGGCAGAACCATCTGGCGCAACGCGGCTACGGTGACGATATCAACGCAAGTGGCGTAATCGGGCTTGTCCGTTCCCTTCAGTATTCCAGGCTTCTCTTTGAACTGCCTTCGCACTTCGTTGATCACGGTATAGGCAGTCTTTCCCACCGCCTTGATCGCGAAGGCGGAAAACAGAAAGACAAGCATCGCTCCCAGCAGCGCGCCAACGAAAACTTCCGGCTTGGCGATATCTACCGAAGTAAGACGCGTGCCATAGTTGCGGATCTCGTCGAGATATGCGGAGAAGAGAAGGAACGCGGCCAGGGCGGCCGACCCTATCGCGTATCCCTTCGTCAGCGCCTTGGTCGTATTGCCTACGGCGTCCAGGCGATCCGTTTTTTTCCTGATCTCTTCCGGCTGCTGACTCATTTCGACTATGCCGCCGGCGTTGTCGGTGATCGGGCCGAATGTGTCCATCGCAAGAATGTATGCGGCGGTGCCGAGCATACCCATCGTAGCCACCGCGGTTCCGAAAAGGCCTGGGTGGAAGGACTCAGGGATACCAGATTGGTTGCCTATATAATAGGACGCCACGATGGCCCCCGAGATCACTATGACCGGCATCGCGGTGCATTCGAACGCCACCGCGATTCCCGTGATAATGGTGGTTGCCGGTCCCGTTTGGCACGCCTCGGCGATTTCCTTAACCGGACGATACTTGTACTCGGTGTAGTACTGAGTAATAAAAACGAACGCGAAAGCGGTCAGTATTCCGATCACGCCGCAGAAAAAGAAGTACAGCCACGCGTCGGGCGCGCTCGAGCTTTGCAGCAGCCAACGCGATCCTCCAAAGAAACCGACAATCGCGAGGATACTCGTCACGTAGTACCCGCGATTGAGCGCCGCCATTGGGTCGGCGTCCTCCTTGGTTCTTACCACCATCACGCCGACGATGGATGCGATGAGTCCGAACGCGCGGACGACGAGCGGAAAGAGCACGCCTTTCAATCCGAAGAACTGATAGAGCCCAACGCCGAGGATCATCGCTCCGATGTTCTCGGCGGCGGTCGATTCGAACAGATCGGCTCCGCGGCCGGCGCAATCGCCTACGTTGTCGCCCACAAGATCGGCTATCACGGCCGGATTGCGGGGATCATCCTCGGGGATTCCGGCTTCGACCTTGCCGACAAGATCCGCTCCAACGTCCGCTGCTTTGGTGTAGATTCCGCCGCCTAGCTGCGCAAAGAGCGCCACGAAGGAAGCCCCGAAGCCGTAGCCGACGATCATGAACGGTATCTTCCTTGGGTCAATGCCGCCCAGCTTATTGAGAACCGCGAACAAGCCGCCCACGCCGAGCAGGCTCATCGCGACCACGAACAGACCTGAAACGGCGCCGCCTCGCATCGCGATTTGGAGGGCGCGATTGAGGCTCGTCCTCGCCGCCGAAGCGGTTCGAATGTTAGACCGGATTGATACGAACATCCCAACATAGCCCGCTATTCCCGAGGAAAGGGCTCCCAGGATGAAGCTCACGGTTACGTAGCCGGCCAGTGGCAGGGCCTCGACCGGATCTGCATTGTTATGGGGCCGCAGAAAGCCGTAGAGGATGAATATGACGGCAGCGACCACGATGCTGAGAAGGGCGATCGTTTTATACTGGCGCCTCATGAACGCCTCTGCCCCTTCCTTGATCGCGTTGGAGATAGCCTGCATCGCGTCGGTGCCAGTGTCGTTGCTGAAAACGTTGGTCGTCAGCCAGCCGGCGAACGCCAGCGCTAACACGCTTATAACCAGTACTAATGTCAATTCCATATGTCCTTCTTTGTCACTCCTTCACTCGGGTGATAGAACACTATTATCTCGACAACCCCAAGAACTAAATTGAGTCGTGATACTTCGTCTCGCGGAAGAACCGCCCAATCAATGAGCCTGCTCAAAGGACGGGCATAGCGAAAACTTGAAGAATAGCGAAAAACTAAAGACGGTTTTATAACACACGGGAGAAAATCCCGGCAAGGTATTACTCGTCCTGTCCGGGTTGTTTTGATTGAAATGAGATTGCGCCCCGCAGCCAGCTAGTGGTGCTTGGCGCCGCTAGCGGTACGTTCTTATGCAAGCAATACGCGCAAGAATTTTCGCTTGCCGACCTGAACAACAACTTGCTTCGCGGCAAGCCGGCTCAAATCAAACGTAATGTCGGTGATCTTTTCGCCGTCTATCCTGACGCTGCCCTGGCTTATCAAGCGCTGCGCCTCCGCGATCGACGAAGCGAGCCCTTCCGAGGCGAGCAGCTTCGCCAGTCTTAGCGCCTTGTTCTCAATCCGAACGACCGCCATTTCGTCCGGGCTCTTTTTCTCTCTGAACATTCGGTCGAATTCATCGCTTGCGCCGGCCGCCTCCGCCTCTGAATGAAAGTCGCCTATGATTCGGCGTCCAAGCTGGGCCTTCACGTCCCGCGGATTCGCTTCGCCTTGGGCGGCCGCCGCCTTCATCGACCCGAGGTCCGCGGGTGAGACGTCGGTGAGGAGTTCGTAGTAGCGCCACATCAAGTCGTCGGAGATCGACATTATCTTTCCGAAGATATCCCTCGGGCTCTCGGTGATGCCGATGTAGTTCCCAAGACTCTTGGACATTTTGTTAACCCCGTCTGTTCCCTCCAGCAGCGGAGTCGTCATGATGAGTTGCGGTTCCGTCACGCCGTATTCGCGTTGAATTTGACGGGCCATCAGGAGGTTGAACTTCTGGTCCGTCCCGCCAAGCTCGACGTCCGCATCGAGAGCGACGGAATCGTACCCCTGCACTAGAGGATACAAGAGTTCATGCACGCTTATCGGAATCTGCGAGGTGAAGCGTTTCCGAAAGTCTTCCCTTTCCATCAACTGAGCTACGGTCGCTTTGGCGGCAAGCCTGACGAAGTCGTCGGAAGAGAACTTGTCCATCCAATCGCGGTTGAAGCGAATTTCCGTTTTCTCAGGCTCCAGCAGTTTGAATATCTGTTGCTTGTAGGTTTCAGCATTCTGATTAATCTGATCGCGGGTCAAGGGTGGCCGCGTGGCTGACCGGCCTGACGGATCGCCGATCATGCCCGTGAAATCGCCGATGAGAAAGATCACAGTGTGGCCTAGTTGCTGAAAGTGCCGCATCTTTCTTATCAGCACGGTGTGGCCAACATGGATATCCGGCGCTGTTGGGTCGAAGCCAGCCTTGACCCTCAGCGGCTTGCCGGTAACCGCGGAGCGTTCGAGTTTCCGCTTCAATTCGTCTTCGGGTATGCAGTCAACGGACCCCTTCTTCAGATATGCGAGTTGTTCAGAAATTGTCATTTGTCATTTGTCATTTGTCATTTGTCACTTGTTATTCGGTTACTGACTGCTGATCGCTGATCGCTGATCGCTGATCGCTGACCGCTGATCGCTGACCGCTGATCGCTGACTGCTGATCGCTGACTGCTGATCGCTGACCGCTGACCGCTGACCGCTGACCGCTGATCGCTGACTGCTGATCGCTGACCGCTGCTCCTACTGGCCACTGGCCACTGCTTTCAGTACCCTATCGCGGCGCCTCCAAGGCGAGGATCGGACGCTCCGAGACGAATGCCGGTCTTGGGTTCAACCATAACGCCGTGCGCATCGCCGATGTAGCCAGGCTTATCGCTCACGGTGTGTCCCATCTTCACTAGCGCCGCGCGGGTGTCGCTGTTGACGCCCAATGGCTCCCATCGCACCGAGTCCGGCATCCACTGATGATGAATTCGAGGCGAGTCAATGGCCTGCTGTATGTTCATCCCGAAATCAATGATGTTTACGATTATTTGCAAAACCGTGTTGATGATCGTCGGGCCTCCGGGGCTGCCAATGGCGAATAAGAACTTACCGTCCTTGAGTACTATTGTCGGCGTCATGGCGGAGAGGGGCCGTTTACGGGGAGCGATGGCGTTTGCTTCGCCCTGCAAGAGGCCATATCCGTTCGGGACACCTGGCTTGGAGGTAAAATCGTCCATTTCATTATTCAACAGGACGCCAGTGCCCTGGGCCGTTACTCCCGAGCCAAAGCTGTTATTCAGTGTGTAGGTGTTTGACACGACATTCCCTTCATCGTCGATCAAGGTGAAGTGAGTTGTTTCCGTCGATTCGTACCCGGTTGGCTTGCCGGCGCGTACGCTTTCGCTGGGCGTCGCATGATCCGGAGCAATCGTCTGCGCGAGGCGGTCCGCGTATTTTTTCGAGATCAACCCGGACACCGGCACTTTCACGAAATCGGCGTCACCCATGAACTCGGCGCGGTCCGCGAACGCGCGCCGCATCGTTTCGACCAGCAGGTGCAGTTCGGCGGATGAATTCCATCCCATCCGCGAGAGATCGTAATGCTCGAGCACATTGAGCATCTCTATGAGAGCGGCTCCGCCCGACGAGGGCGGCGGCATCGTCACGATCTCATAGCCTCGATAGGTCCCTTTGAGCGGAACGCGAATGGCCGGCTCATATTCCTTTAGATCGCGGGCGGTCACCAATCCCCCGTTAGCTTTCATGTCGTCGACGATCAATCGCGCGGTCTCGCCCTCATAAAACTCTCGCGGCCCCTTCTCCTTCAGTCTTGCGAGAGTTTGCGCCAGTTCAGGCTGGACGATTCTGTCTCCTTCTTCGAATGGCTTTCCGCTTCTTAGAAAGATGCGATTGCTCTCGGGAAAACGTGACAGGAGATCCTTGCTCCCTTGAATGCCGCGCGCCGTTTGATGATTGAGCGTGAATCCTTCGGCGGCGAGGGCTCGCGCGGGTTCAATCACATCGGCCCACTTGAGCTTGCCGTGCCGGCTCAGTGCAAGCGCCAGCCCCGCCACGGTTCCCGGCACGCCTACGGCCTTGTAGCCAACAGTGGAAGCGTTCTTGACGACGTCTCCCTTGCCGTCGAGATACATATCACGGCTTGCCGCGAGCGGCGCGCGTTCACGATAGTCTATGATCTCGGTTGCGCCGTCGGCGCGCCTTATCATCATGAAGCCGCCCCCGCCGATGTTGCCGGCCGAGGGCCAGGTTACCGCTAACGCAAGCCCCACCGCCACCGCGGCGTCAATCGCGTTGCCCCCACGCTGCATTACCTCGACTCCGACTCGCGATGCGATTTCGTTGACCGACGCGGCTACGCCGTGCCGGGCGCGAACCGGCTCCTTCGATGCGCCTCGAGGCGCGGTTGCGGTAAGGGCTAACAGCATCGTCGTGAGAAGAATCAGGGCGATGGATCGTTTCATTTTCTTGGATACCTCCTTCGTTTCGTTTCGAGAGCGTTTGTTGAACCCCTGGCGCTTAAGAGATCAAAAACCCATTTGAAGAGTCGAGCGGCGGAATTAATGTACGGGCGGGCCTCTGTGCCCGCCCCTCCTGAGGCACAGGGGACTTGGTCTCCAAATGCCGTAGTCCCGCAGCGTCTTGCAGCGCGGAGCAAGCCAGAACAAAGAAAATCCTCGATACCTCGAGAGGGGCGGCCACCGAGAGCCGACCGTACATTAGTTCCTGGAAAGAACCGATCAAGCCAACAGCTACCGCTTTACAACTTAATTGAAGAGACTCGCATACCAGCCGATCAACTCCCGCCCCGCGAGCAGCGCTATTATAGCCGAGGGACCGAGAAAAACCCCGAACGGTATTTCCATTCTCAGATTCCCTCCTCGCGCCAGCATCGCCACAACGCCAACGACGGAGCCGATCAGGGACGCGGTGAATATGGTCAAAAAAGACAACTCCCAGCCTAAAAACGCGCCTACCATCGCCATCATCTTGGCGTCTCCCAGACCCATTCCTTCGATTTTCCTGACGACGAGATAAAGCCAGCCTACGAGCCACAGACTGCCTCCTCCGGCGAGCGCGCCCAGGAGCGCGCCAAGAAGGCGGTGCGTCCAGAGGGGAGAACTGATAAACGCGGAGGCGATATGAGGCGCCGCGTTTTGCGGAACGGGGAGCTCGGTCATAATCCTAATCGCGAGCAGAATGACGAAGCCCGGATACGTAATCGCGTTTGGCAGAATCTTATGCCTGTAGTCGATGAAAACAAGCGGGAGGATTAGAGAAACGAATACAATGTCACCGGCGAATGCGAGAGTCAATCCATCCATCAGGTAGAACAAAAGGTAGACGATTCCGACCATCGCCTCGACTGCCGGGTAGATAAAGGAAATGCGCGTGCGGCAGCTTCGGCACCGTCCGCCTAGCATGACGTAGCTTAGAATGGGAATGTTGTCATAGGGCTTGATCGGGGTATCACAGACCGTGCAATGGGAGGCCGGCAGGACGATTGATTCGCGCTTTGGCAGCCGAGAGATGACAACATTCAAGAAGCTCCCGACTATCAAGCCGAACAAGAACACCGAAAAACCAATAAACTGAGGCGGCACGTCCTTCATCACCTACCCATCCCATTTTTGTGCGAGCGAGATTGATTTGCGCCGGGGGTGCAACTCGATTAAATTAGCGCGGCGGGTTCTTGTCAAGCTAATGAGCCGAAAAGATCCACTTCGCGGTTTGAATGTGGCGCACAAATCAATGTACGGCGGGTCTCCGTGCCCGCCCCTCCTGACCGAACCTTACTTCTCCACGGAATGATTCTTGGCCCGAAGAGGGGCGGGCACGGAGACCCGGCCGTACATTGGTTTCAGTGCATAAAGTTGAAAAGAAAGAGTAATCTCTCTTAGCTGCTTATTGATCGCACGCAGGAACTCGCGTTGAGGCGCGGCGCTTTCTTATGAGAATCCTTCAGCTCTGTTCAGCCAGTCAATTGGGCGGCGGAGAGATTCACGTCGCGGACCTTGCACGCGCTATGGTCGAAAGGGGTCACGCGCTTTTTTTGGCGGTGAGGCCGAACAGCCCGCTGAGAAGTCTTCTTTCAGGGGTCATTGCCTCTTGGCACGAAATGCCGATGAAGAATTCGCTCGACATTAAGTCGGCGGCGGCAATCACCGAACTCATAAATCAGCACGGCATAGACATCGTACACGCGCACGTGGGACGTGATTATCTAATTGCCGCGATGGCTTGCCGCCGCGCCAAAAAGTACAAGCTGGTGTTGACGCGCCATCACTATCTGCCGATAAAACAGAATGCTATATATCGGTGGATGCTTAAAGACGCCGCGGCCGTGATCGCTGTTTCGGCAAGCGTTCGCGACTCCGTAATTGAACGGCTTCAATTACCTCCGGAACGAGTGCACGAAATACCAAACTGGATCGATCCTGAGAGATTTCAACCGGTTCACAGGGACGCCGCGCGAGCGATGTTCCGCCTCAAAGCGAAAATGGCGGTTGCCTGCATAGGCCAGATAACGCCCGCCAAGGGTCAGGAGGATTTTGTTCGCGCGGCGGCTCGGGTAGCCAGGATGCGATCCGACGTCGAGTTTCTGATAGTTGGAGACGAGGAGAATGAAGAGCGGCCATTTAGCCTTCGGCTAGCCGAGCTAGCGGGACAGCTTGGAGTGCAGGACCGCTTGCGATTCCTGGGACACGTTGACCACTTGCCGGATTTGCTGGCCGCAGTCGACATGGTGGTCGTGCCGTCTTGGGATGAGGGGTTTTCTTTGGTGACCATCGAGTCACTGGCGGCGCGTCGCGCCGTGCTGGCGTCCGACGTCGGAGGCATACGGGGGATAATAAAAGACAGTCAAACGGGACTGCTCTTTCCGCCCCGAGACTCGAGCGCGATGGCGAATAAGCTGTTGTGGATGCTGTCGGACGCGCCCCTGCGCGAGCGATTAGCCGCGCAAGGACAACGTGATGTCTATTCGAGATTCGGCAGGGATCAGATAATTGATCGAATAGAGTCTCTGTACTTGGATTTGCTTGAAGCTGACGCTGGGGAAGTGAAATGAGGGGACGGGGAATTGAGGATTGGGAATTGCGGATTGCGGATTGCAGATTGCTGACCTCTGATTGCTGACCGCTGATTGCTGACCGCTGATTGCTGACCGTTGACCGCTGATTGCTGACCGCTGACCGCTGACCGCTGATTGCTGATTGCTGATTGCTGATTGCTGACCGCTGATTGCTGACCGCTGATTCCTGACCGCTGATTAAGGATTAAGGATTGAAGATTTCCGCAACGATCATAACGCTGAATGAAGAGGTTAATATCGCTAAGGCGATGGAATCGCTTTCATTCGCCGATGAAATCGTACTTGTCGATTCCGGAAGCACGGATGGTACGGTTGAAATCGCCAGGCGCTACACGGACCGAGTATACATACAGGAATGGCCGGGCTATTCGGCTCAAAAGAACTTCGCGGCCGCGGAGGCCCGGCACGAGTGGATTTTTAGTCTCGACGCTGATGAGCGAGTGTCTCTAAAACTGGCCGAGGAGATCGAGGGCATTAGGGGCTCATTGGGTAAGGGTCCGGACGCCTACGAGATGCCTAGAAAGGCGAACTATTTGGGCCGATGGATCGAGCATTCGGGCTGGTATCCTGACTACAAGGCGCGACTCTACAATCGGCGAGCCGCCAGATGGGCGGGGGACTACGTCCATGAGGAGTTACAAGTGGATGGCGCTGTTGGAAGACTCAGTGGCGACCTTCTGCATTACACTGTCAGAAGCGTCAGCGAGCACATTCAGCGGAGCGACCGCTACACTACGCTCGCCGCCAATGAGATGTATTCCCGGGGGCAGAGCCCGTCTGTTGCAGCGACGATTCTCGGGCCGGGAATAGCGTTCTTCCGGAGCTACCTTCTTAAGCTTGGACTGCTTGACGGGTGGCCGGGCTTAGCAATCGCCTCCTTTGCCGCTTATTATGTGTTTTTGAAGAACCTAAAGCTTTGGGAGAGGAAACTGGGGGAAATGAGGATTGATGATTGATGATTGATGATTGATGAATGAGGATTGAGGATTGAGGATTGAGGATTGAGGATTGATGATCTCTATAATCGAGGGTTGACTGGCGACGATACCAGCTTCTGTATTCATCAATCATCATTCATCAATCATCATTCATCAATCATCAATTCCCCCCCCAGCTTCTTTATTCATCAATCATCATTCATCAATCATCAATTCCCCCCAGCTTCTGTATTCATCAATCATCATTCATCAATTCCCTCTCCCCTCCCCCTATCTCCTTTGGCCCGCTTGCCTGAGCATCGCGTCGATGCCACGCCGAGGAACAAGCGCGGACTTCGTACTATCCTTCGCGCCTAGTTCCGGGCCGACCGTGCCGCGCAGGTACTCGATGAATGATTCGAAGTCGCGTTGCATCTGCTTCATTTTTTCAAGCATGTTCAAAATGATCTCGATGCCGGCAATGTTAACGCCGAGGTCGCGGGTAAGACTGAGTATGACTTCCAGCCTCTCGATATTCTCTTCCGTATAATAGCGAGTTCCCTTCGGCGAACGTGAAGGCGTGATGAGCCCTTCGCGCTCGTACAGACGCAACGTTTGCGGGTGGATGCCGTATTGCTCGGCCACCACGCTGATTGTGTATTTCTTTGGCTTCTTAGTGTTGGCCATCGCTAACAACCTCGGTGCGGCCGGCGTCGTCTCCCTTGCCTCCGGTGCGAGTCATCCCGCCCCTTTCATCTTGCCTCAACTCAATGGCCGCCTTCTTGGAGGGCGAAACGAGCTTCTCCATTTCCAGGGCCCCGGCTCGCGCCAGCGAAGGCGCCAGCCCTTTCGACTGGGCGAGATCGCGTTCGAACTCTTCCACCGTGCGTGAGCGCAGCCGCCCGTTTTCTTTCGCCAGCGCAAAGAACGCTCCTGCGATGACAAGCAATACCCCCAACCATATGACCATCTGAATCATAGTCACTCCAACCCCATCTCTTTCCGGGGATTCTCAGGATTGTGATGGGCATACTTCTGCAATAGCTCCTTGGTTTCTTCGCCTATTACCTTCGGCAGAGTTATTCGCACTTCGACGAACTGGTCGCCTCGAACTCCGCCGGCGCGGAGGCTTGGGGCTCCGCGGTCACGAAGGCGAAACTTCTGGCCCGACTGGGTTCCGGGCGGAATCCTCAATAGCGCTTTCCCATCGATGGTGGGAACTTCAATTCGGTCGCCGAGCGCGGCCTCCGGCACGGTGATCGGTATCGTGCAATAGATGTTATCGCCCTGCCGCTTGAAGTATTGGTGTTCGCCCACGTTGGTTATGATATAGAGGTCTCCGGTCGGTCCGCCAAGCGATCCCGCGTGGCCTTTGTTAGGAACCCTGACCCGCGAGCCCGTATCCACGCCGGCTGGAATCTTGAAGTTTATGCCGTCTCGCGCTGGAGTGACGCCCATCCCGTTGCAAGTTGCGCAGCGTCTGGCGACGGCGCCTGATCCGCCACACTGGCCGCATTTTACCGTAGTTCCGAATCGGCTGGTTTGCTGGCCCGCTCCTCCGCAATTAGAGCATGTGACGGAACCGTTGCCCGTCTCGCCAGTCCCCTTGCAGGCGAGGCAGACAACGTTGCGATCGATCTCGATTCGTTTCGTGACCCCAAGCATCGCCTCTTCGAACGTTATGGTGACGCCGCATTCTATATCGGCTCCCTCAGCCCTCCGAACGCGAGCGCTCTGAGTTCTCGCGCCGCCGAACAGTTCCGCGAATATATCTTTGAATCCCGAAGCGCCTAGATCCGAGAAGTCAAACCCAGATGCTCTCGCGCCTCCGGGCGGTATCTGGTCCGAGTAGTAGCCATATTGATCGTAGATCTCTTTCTTCTTAGGATCCGACAGAACATCAAACGCTTCGGAGAGTTGTTTGAATTTCTCCTCAGCGTCCTTCTTTCCGGGATTGACGTCGGGATGGTGCTTTCGAGCGAGCCTTCTGTACGCCTTCTTTATTTCGTCGGGCTTCGCGCCGCGCGGCACTCCCAGAACCTTGTAGTAATCAGTACTGGCCATTGTTCACTATAGGATCACGGATAAAGGCGGCGCGAAATCCGCGGGCGTCACTGGCGAGACTTCTTTGCGATCTTCGCGGCGGGCTTTGCGCCTTCGCGAAAAGGAGTCTCTCGCAAAGGCGCAAAGCAAAGACGCAAAGGCCGCAAAAAGGAGACTCGGCCATTCTAATCGCACGTTCATGCCTACTTCTTGTCTACATCGACGTATTCCGCGTCGATAACGTCGTCGCCGCCCGGCGCGGCTGACGGGCCCGGGCCGTGCGCGCCGCCGTCGCCACCGCCGGGCGCTCCCTGCGCGGCTGCTTGCTTGTACATCACTTCCGCAAGCTTGTGAGAGGACTTGACGAGTTGATCGTAAGCGGCGTTCATTTCCGCCGTGTCCTGAGAATTGAGCTTGCCCTTGGCCTCGGCCAGGGCGTTATCAATGTCAGTGGCGACGGATGCTTCAACCTTATCGCGATTCTCCGAGAGCGTCTTCTCGGTTGTGTAGATCATCCCGTCCAACTTGTTGTGAGCTTCGACGCGTTCCCGAGCCTGTTTGTCCTCATCGGCGTGCGACTCCGCTTCGCGCATCATCTTATCGATCTCTTCCTTTGACAGCCCGGATGACGCCGTGATTGTGATCTTTTGTTCCCGCCCCGTGCCGAGATCCTTAGCTTGAACGTTGACGATTCCGTTCGCATCGATGTCGAACGTCACTTCGACCTGGGGCACGCCGCGAGGAGCGGGTGGAATGCCAACCAGATGGAATTTCCCCAAGGTGCGATTCTGCGCGGCCATCGGCCGCTCGCCTTGAAGCACGTGAACCTCGACCGAGGTCTGATTGTCGGACGCGGTCGAGAATATCTCCGACTTTCGCGTCGGTATGGTGGTGTTGCGCTCGATCAGCTTTGTGAACACGCCTCCCAGCGTTTCGATTCCCAGACTGAGGGGGGTCACATCCAGAAGTAGAAGGTCCTTCACCTCGCCGCCCAACACGCCTGCTTGAAGAGCGGCTCCGACGGCGACTACTTCGTCCGGATTCACGCCCTTGTGTGGTTCTTTGCCGAAGAACTCCTTAACGAGTTGCTGTACTTTCGGGACCCTGGTAGAGCCGCCGACGAGGACAACTTCGTCAATCTGACTGGCGTTCAAAGCGGCGTCCTTGAGCGCCGCCCGGCAGGGTCCGATGGACTTCTGCAAAATATCGTCAACAAGCTGTTCGAACTTTGCTCGAGTCAGCTTCATCACAAGGTGCTTTGGGCCGGACTGATCCGCGGTGATGAAGGGCAGGTTGATTTCCGTTTCCATCGTAGACGAGAGTTCGATCTTCGCCTTTTCGGACGCCTCCTTCAAACGTTGAAGCGCCATCTTGTCTTTTGATAGATCGATTCCCTGATCCTTCTTGAACTCGTCGGTGATCCATTCGATCAATCGCTGGTCGATGTTGTCGCCGCCCAGATGGGTGTCACCGTTGGTCGCCTTGACTTCCACGACGCCTTCGCCCACCTCGAGTATTGAAATGTCGAACGTGCCGCCGCCGAAATCGAATACTGCGATTGTCTCGTCTTTCTTCTTGTCGAGGCCGTAGGCAAGCGCGGCCGCCGTGGGCTCGTTCACAATCCGCATCACTTCGAGACCGGCTATCTTGCCCGCGTCTTTGGTAGCCTGACGCTGAGAGTCGTTGAAATATGCAGGAACCGTTATCACCGCCTGAGTGACCTTTTCGCCCAGGTAATCCTCAGCGGCCTGCTTTAGCTTTTGGAGTATCATCGCCGAGATTTCCGGAGGGGAGTATTCCTTTCCTCCCGCTTCTACCCTGACGTCTCCATTTGAGATTTTGGTGACTTTGTATGGCACCATTTTCATTTCTTCAGTCACCTCGTCATGACGGCGGCCCATGAACCGCTTGATCGAGTAGACCGTGTTTTCCGGGTTCGTTACCGACTGGCGTTTTGCCACCTGGCCCACCAGCCGATTTCCGTCTTTGGTGAAGCCGACAACGGATGGGGTCGTTCTTGCGCCCTCGGCGTTTGTCACAACAGTAGGCTCTCCGCCTTCCATTACGGCTACTACCGAGTTGGTAGTACCTAAGTCTATGCCGATAATCTTGCTCATTATCCTCGCCTCCAGATTCAAAAGTTCACGGGCATAATAAGATCTGAGTGAATCATTGTCAAGTTTTTTGTTATATCGAATTATCAACTAAACGCACATTTGCTTGTAAGAAGGACAACTGGGTGACCTACTCACTGGTCGATCAGTTTGTTAAGTTGGCAGTTCTTCTTGGTTTTCCTGTTTTCCGCTCATGCTTGACAGTCAAGAAGAGCGACCGATATAGTATGAGCCGCCGAAAAAGGGCGGGGCGGTTAGCTCAGCGGTAGAGCATCGGTCTTACAAACCGGGGGCCACTGGTTCGAACCCAGTACCGCCCACCATTAGTTTGAATAGCTTACCCGGGATTCAAAAAACTCTGTTCTGAACTGATCCTGCGTTTGATCATGCCCCTCTGATATAGGAGAACGGCCCGCCTGTATAGTCGCGCAGATGACAATTCCCCAGCGTAGCCAAAGAAGCACACGAGCTTGAGCCCCCTCAAATAAATTGAGTTTCATTATGTGGTTATGCTGTTGTGTCAGCAGCAGCACAGCCGCCGTCGGGACAGCCTCTTTTCTTGGTTTGCACCGGCGTCAAATCTGTAGTGCTTGAATTGAATGGCTGCTCAGGTAAGGCCCAATCCCCAGCCCTAGCACTCATGCTCAACAAGTCCACTCAACCCAGTCAAATGTATTGACCCATCAGAACACGTCGTGTAATATCCACACCGGTCGAGGGCTTCTACGAAGTGCGTGATTGGATTATTGATTTTTTACCAACGTTATGACGCCGGGGGCCGGGTATAGCACTGGCACGTGCAATGCCCCGCATTGTCGGGGACGCTAACGCCTTTGCTCGGGTCACCCACCTGTTGCAAAACAGGTCTAAAAATCAGTATTTCACACGGCCGAGCGGTTGCCCTCGCTGCCTTTCTTTCTCTAACAAGATTCTTTTCCTAGCGCGAACTTGCATGGCGTCCCGTGGACAGGGTCGCGTGATCCCGGAAGGTTGCACATATCACACAATAGAGCGCAGTGGTTCGGCGGTGCATGGTAGAATGCGAGCCTAACGCGTGATGTCTGAATACCCTGAGGACGAATGAAAGCAATCATCATCGGAGACGTAGTTGGCAGACCCGGCAGGACAATTCTACGCGAGTCGGTTTCTCGCTTGAAGCACCAGTATGAAGCCGAGTTCGTAGTCGCTAACGTTGAGAATGCGGCGTCCGGCGTCGGCATCACGCCGGTTATCGCCGATGAGATTCTCCAAGCCGGCGTTGACGTAATGACATCGGGCAACCACATCTTCGATAAGAAAGAAGTAGTGCCTTACATCGAAAGCCAGCCGCGGCTTCTCCGGCCCGCGAACTATCCGCCGGACACTCCCGGCCGGGGGGTCTGGATAGGGTCCACGAATTCGGGCGCCCAGGTGGCGGTCGTCAATATTCAAGGCCGCGTTTTCATGGCCCCAAGCGATTCTCCGTTCAAAGTTGTAGACCAGATCGTCTCCGAGATAGCCGGGCGTACAAAGGTCATTCTGGTCGATCATCACGCCGAAGCGACTTCGGAGAAGATCGCGATGGGTAGGTTTCTCGACGGACGAGTCTCGGCCGTAGTTGGCTCTCACACGCACGTCCAAACCGCGGACGAACAAATCCTTCCCGGCGCCACGGCCTACATAACGGATCTAGGTATGACCGGCCCGCACGACGGAATCATTGGAGTGAAATCGGAACTGGTGCTCGCCAGATTTCTTCGAGCGCTACCGGTTCGCTTTGAGACCGCGACCGGCGGCGGGATTCTTCACGGCGTAGTAATCGACATCGACGAGCGAACGGGAAAAGCAATTGCGATCGAGAGGCTGCGGGTTGATAAGTGAGCAGTTCGTCGCACGGACGACGGCCCTCCGTTAGGAGGGTCATGTTTATAGCAGGGATCGGATGCAGCATATGCCCTCCGCTAGAAGGGGAATGTTTATAAACGCGCCTAACGGGAACGAGGCCGCTCTCCATTAGGAGGGCCACTTCAGTCGGTGCAAGGCTGGACGCGGAACATCAACATGGCCCTCCGTAGGAGGGCGCTGGAGTTTGGCTTTGTTGGTTCCACTCTTGGGAGGCGCCCAGATGAAGGAGATCGCCAAACATCAAAAAATCAGAGGCCGGGAAGAGGGATTTATCCCCGCTCCTCTCCGTGAGGCCAATATGACTGAATTGTAACCAGAGGAGCAGAGATAAATCCCTCTTCCCGGCCTCTGTTTTTTTGAGATTGAACATGGAGTTTGATTTCGCTCTTTCCGAGAATGGCCAAACTCCACGGCCCTCCTACGGAGGGTCAAAAATGAAATTACCAACCTCCAGACTAGCAATCCCGAGAAGGTTAAGTCCTTCACACGCTGAGTGAATTCTCTTCACCGCCGCCCAATGAATGCCCTAAAGCGAGAATTCGATCTCACCTGAAGCACCGTTGAATGGCTTGGTCTATCGTGTTGATGGCGAAGTCGGCCTGCTCGCGTTCGATCATCAGCGGCGGCGACAATCGCACTGCCGACTCGCCTGCCCCCAACAGCACGAGCCCGTGATTGAAGCAGTCAACGACGATCTCTTCTCTGAGTTCAGGCCACGGCTCGAGTGTTTCACGGTCCTTAGCTATCTCCAGTCCGATCATCAGGCCGAGGCCCCGGACGTCCACTACGCACGAATGCTTCTGCTTTAGCTCGCGCAGCCGGTCCAGAATATACGCGCCGAGAACCGCCGCATTGTCGATCAATCCGTTTTCGATGAGCTCGAAAGTTTTGAGCGAAGCGGCAATGGCGACGGGGTTGCCGCCGAACGTCGAAGCATGAGCGCCCACCGGCCACTTCATCAGTTCCGCCCGCGCCAGGGTAACGCCGAGCGGCAGCCCTCCGGCAAGGGCCTTTGCCATGCACATAATGTCCGGAACCACGCCGGTGTGTTCAACGGCCCACATCTTGCCAGTCCTTCCCATTCCCGATTGAACCTCGTCGACTATCAGGACGATGCCGTTCTCGTCGCAAATTCGGCGAAGCTCGGGAAGGAAATCCGGGGATGGCACGACGTAGCCGCCCTCACCCTGCACCGCCTCGACGACGATTGCGGCGCAGTCGCCGGCGGGAACAGTCGTCTTGAAGAGACTCTCTTCTATGTAACGCGCCACGCGTTTACCCGGGCTCTCGCCGGCGCGGCGGTCCAGAGGGCATCGAAGCGGATTCGCATAAGGGACATGGGTCACGTCCAGCGCTTGCGGGCCGAAGCCTCTTCGTTGCGCCGCTCGAGACGCAGTCAACGAAAGAGCGCCTAGCGTTCGCCCATGAAACGCTCCTTGGAACGCGATCAGCTTGCTTCGCCTAGTCGAGTAGAGAGCGGCTTTGATTGCGCCTTCGATAGCTTCCGCCCCGGAATTGCCGTAGTGCGCCTTTTTCAGGTGCGAGCCCGGTGTTACATCATTCAGCTTCTCGGCGAGATCGGTAATGTGCGGATAGTAATAGTCGGCGCCGCATATGTGAGTGAACTCCCGGGCCTGGCGAGCTATCACCTCGGCAATTTCCGGATTGCCGTGACCGGTGGCGGCGACGGCCACTCCAGCGTTGAAGTCCAGAAAAATATTTCCGTCCACGTCTTCGATCATCGCGCCGTTGCCTCGCTTCATCACGAGCGGGTAGCTTCGCGTGTATGACGGAGAGATGTAACGCTGGTCCTTCTCTAGTATCTCTTTTGCCCTTGGTCCAGGCAGCTCAGTTCGTATTTCGGGCAGCTTCGTTTCACTAAGAGTTTGCATAGCTCCTCCATGTTCGCTTGAGAACGTCAGTGTCTGATCGAGAGTTTCCGCGATGAAATGAAGGGCCGGTTCTAGTCCCCAAAGAGATTCGGCCGGATAGATACTGGAGTCAGAGTTGTGCGGCTCATTGAACTATTTCCTTATGACGGCCCGCATTGTAGCACCGCGGCAGGGGCTGTTTCAACGAAGACTAGGCTTCGAGGAGACCGTGGAGAGGGACGCAGAGGGGGTTTACTCCCCTCGGCTCTCTCAGCGATCTCCGCGACTCCGCGGTGAAGTCCTCACTTCACCGGCGTTGCTCATCTCGTCTGCCGCATAACTCAAAACGGGAAGTTACTTGTTTACGCCCCCATAGTACGCAGCCGTTCCTGGCTTAGCGAATGAACCAGGATTGAGTAGAATGCTGGGCGGCCTTCATTTGCCCGCGGGACAGTACGCCGTTAGGGCTCGGAATCTTGCTGATTAAATACGACGCCCGCATAAGGAGACAATAGCTTTGACCTGGAAGCCGGAAATAGAAGAGATAAAACGCCGAGTCGATCTGGCCAAAGAAATGGGCGGCGAATCCAACGTAGCCCGGCAACACTCGGCTGGCAAGCTGACCGTGCGCGAACGCATTGACCGTTTGCTCGATAAAGGATCGTTTCATGAGATCGGCGCGCTTGCCGGCAAGGCCGCTTATGAAGACGGCAAGCTGGTTTCGTTCGTTCCGTCAAACTTCGTGACCGGAACCGGGCTGATCGATGGGCGGCGGGTCGTTGTCGGAGGGGACGATTTCACCGTGCGAGGCGGCGCGGCCGATGCGCGAATCGGCGACAAAGCCGGGTTCGGCGAACGGCTGGCGCGAGAACTGCGCCTGCCGGTTGTCAGGCTGGTCGATGGGACGGGCGGCGGAGGCAGCGTCAAGACTCTCGAGACTATGCAACGCACCTACGTGCCGGCCAATCCCTCGTGGGACGTTGCGGTGGCGCTGCTTTCGGAAGTCCCTGTTGTCGGCGCTTGCCTGGGATCGGTGGCCGGACTGGGAGCGGCGCGCGTCGTCACCTCGCATTTCTCTCTGATGGTGAAAGGAACCAGTCAACTCTTCGTCGCAGGTCCTCCAGTGGTCGAGCGCGGCGTGGGCGAGGTTGTTTCCAAAGAACAACTGGGTGGGTCGCATATTCACGCGCACGGCAGCGGAGCGGTGGACAATGAAGTCGCGAGCGAAGAGGAGGCTTTCGATCAGATTCGGCGATTCTTGTCCTACCTCCCTTCAAGCGTCTGGAGCCTTCCTCCGAAGCACGAATGCGGCGATGAGAAGAATCGCCGCGAGAGGGAGCTCCTGTCGATCATCCCTCGCGACCGAAGACGCGGCTACGACATTCGGCGGCTTTTGAACATGGTTGTCGATCTTGATTCTTTTTTCGAGATGGGCCGGTATTACGGCCGGCCCCTTGTCGCCGGTTTCGCGAGGCTTGATGGGTTTCCGGTTGGAGTGATCGCGAGCGACCCCATGCACGGCGGCGGCGGATTGGACTCTCCCGCAAGCGATAAGATGATCCGGCTGGTGGACATCTGTGACACGTTCCACGTTCCGGTTGTGAATTTCGTCGATCAACCAGGGTTCTTGATAGGGGCCGCGGCGGAGCGGGCGGGCACGATTCGT
>JAHFUG010000380.1 GCA_023265195.1 Blastocatellia bacterium
CGATCTTCCAATCGAGGATCAGGGCTTATCGCGATTGCACGCGAGCATCCATCGCGAAGGCGATAGAGTCTGGATACTCGACGAAGGCTCGACCAACGGCAGCTACCTCAACGGGACGCGTCGAAGAACTTCAGGTTGTTGAACCGACTGTCTATTCTTTCGGCTTGGTGATCGCTGTCTCAGGACTGGCTAAGGAGCCGCTGTTGTTTCGTTTTCTACGCTCACGGTCAGTACACAACTCCTACCTACTCGTGTGCCCCGCGGACTGCGAAGAATTTGAAAGAAGGGTTCTGTTTCACTTCGCTTGGAAAGAGTGCTAGCATATGACCCAGTCGAATTGAACTTCAGCTATTCCAGGTACAGAGGTTCGGTGTGGCGGATGACCCACTAATTGGGCTTACACTTAACGGCCGATACTTGATCGAGAAAGAGCTTGGTCGCGGCGCTATAGGTGCAGCTTATTTGGCGCGGGATAAGCAACTGATGTCCAAACCGGTGGTCGTCAAAGTCCTGCTTAAGGAATCGGATCAGAATCCATGGTTCAGGAAGAAGTTCCGGCAGGAACTCGAAGCGCTTGCGCGCATAGATCACCCGGGAGTGATTGGTGCGCTTGACGCTGGCGTGATGCCAGACGGAACGCATTACCTCGTGATGCAATATGTCGAGGGTACTTCACTAAGGTCTGTTATTGAAGTCGACGGGATGCATCTGGACCGCGTCGCCGACATAGCCAAGCAGATCGGACAGGCATTGAGCGCTGCCCATGAGAAAGGTGTCAATCATCGTGACCTCAAGCCCGAAAACATAATGCTGCAAACCGTCAGCGATCATGAAGAATATGTCAAGTTGATCGACTTCGGCATTGCTGCAATTAGAGACTCGCTGATCAGTGGCAAACAAACGACGAAAGTCGCCGGAACCATCGCCTACATGGCCCCCGAGCAACTGATGGGGCTGCCTTCAGCAGCGAGCGACATCTATGCGCTGGGGGTTATTGCCTACGAAATGGTGACCGGCCGGCGGCCGTTCAACCCCGTCTCGCCCTATCAGCTTTATGAAATGCAGCGCGCTGGTGTGAAGGTAAAGCCCGCCGATCTGCGTCCATCTCTTAGCAAGATTGCTCAGGACGTAATCCTAAGAGCGCTCGCCTTCGAGCCGTCAAAACGACATTCGCGCCCGCGTGACTTCGGAGAAGATATGGCCCGGGCATTGACCGCCCGCGTTACAGGCTCTGAGTTGAGCACGAAAGCGACAACCGCGCTCTACCCGATTCAAGCGATTGGGGACCTTGCCGCACCTGTTGCCTGGAGAGAACCGTTGGATCACAGTCCCCAGTCGCGCGCCGAGGGTTTGCCGCGTCCAAGTCGGATTGAGCCTAACCTTGGGCCGATCGTGCCAAAAACGTGTAATCGTCGGGAGCAGGCAAATGAGTTCCGGAGGTTCTTTATATCAAACTTGAATCAGCGCCGCGGGATCCCGCAGTTCTATGTCGTTCACGGAGAAGAGCGGGAATGTCACGACAGTCTTGTAGAGCGGCTGGTTCAGAAAGAGGTGAGGCCCATCGCGGAAAAGAAATGGGGCGAGCAAGAGGGCATAGTAACCATAAGGAAGCTGGAATGGATTTACGACAGCGAATCGAGTGAGCGTCAGTACTGGCTGAAAGAAATGCTCTTCAGGCAATTCGATCCTGTTTACACTGAAGATGATTGGTCGCTATTTGCGTTCACCAGACTTGTCTCATGCTCCTCAGGCGCGCTGAACGTGATTCAGCACAATATCCACGCTGATCGATGGGACAAACTAACAGGAGAGTTGATCCAGTGGTATAGGTCCTTCTGGGAGAGCATTGGACAAGCGCCGTCGGCGCCTCAGTTTCTCGTGTTCCTCAATATCATATATCCCAGGTTCTGGTCCCGCGGGTGGAGGAAGCTATCATTGGCGGCATTGCGAATTGGCAAGAAGCGGATCGAAGCCGAACTGGAGAAACTGTGCAAGTCCCAAGTTGCAGGCTGTCCTCTCCTTATTCTAAAAGAGCTTCAACCATTAAGACAGGATGAAGTGAAGGACTGGTTTAGTCTTAATAATCTGTACTCCGAGAAAATTCGCGAAGAATTATTGGAACGAATGTTCAGGACGGATGACGGCCAAACTGTACATCACAAGTGCATGGCTGAGATCGAGCACGAGCTTCAGCAAATTGTCGATTCCATGCAGAAGAACATAGCGCGAGCAAGGGGCTACTTATGACAAGTAACGCCGAGTTTCGGCTGTACACGGGAAGAGGAAGTACGATCGGCGAACGGAGTATCACAATGCCGTCGTTCGAGAAGAATCCAGAGTTAGAGGACCCTGCGCTCTACGTGGCGGAAAAGGGATTGTCCGACGCGGTCAACGTAGCGCTAACGTTGGGACAGCCGCTGCTTATCACCGGGGAACCAGGCACGGGTAAGACGCAACTCGCGAGCAGCATCGCATACGAGTTGAACCTGCCGCGCCCACTGGTCTTTCGCGCAAAGACCACCTCATCCGCAAGGGACGTGTTTTATCGGTACGACGCGCTTGGCAATTTTCACGACGCTCAGTTCCGCAAAGAGGCGGCGAATATCGAGTCATACATCACTTATGAAGCCCTTGGCCTGGCTATTCTCTTATCGATGAACCCCGAAGAGGCTAACCCGAACCTGCCGCAGCGGCTGCGAGACAAAGGCCCGATTCGCCCCGTCGTTTTGATCGACGAGATCGATAAGGCGCCCCGCGACCTTCCCAACGACGTGCTGGACGAGATCGAGAACATGTCGTTCACAGTCAAAGAGACGGGCAGGACCTTTTCCGCCGACAATGCCTACAGACCAATTCTCGTGCTAACGAGCAATTCGGAGAAGAATCTGCCGGATGCATTCCTGCGCCGCTGTGTTTTCTACCATATTTCATTTCCGGAAAAGGAGCGTTTGGAGGAGATTATCCGGCGGCGATTGAAACTTGACTCAGGCTTTGCGCCACAAATGCTGAGCAGTGCTATCCGCCGGTTTGAGGTGATTCGCGAACTGGCGCTGAAAAAAAAGCCGGCGACGGCGGAAGTTCTTGCATGGATCCGAATTTTGGAGAAGCTCCACATCGATGTCGGGAACCTGCGACCGGGAGAAGCTGAGACGCTCGCATTCACCTATTCGATACTAGCCAAGAACAAGGAAGACAGAGACATGCTTCTGAGAGCCTTCTTGGAAGAGAAAGTTCCGTAGATGAGTGACACTCAAGCGAAAGGTGATCCCCTCGCGTTTGGAGAGTTCATTGCGAATTTGCGGCGGCACGGTTTTTCCGTGGGCGTCGACCATTATCTCCGCTTGCAGTGGTTGCTTGAGAGGATCGGCGGAAGCTGCGCTCCATCGGAACTTAATACGCTTCTATGTCCGATATTCGCAACCAGTAAGGCGCAGCAGGAAACCTTCTCTCGCGTGTTCAACGAGCACTTTGCTCTGTTCGCCGCGGGTTTCGGAGAGAAGCTCGAGGAGGAAGGCGAACAACAACCCCTTGCAGCCGCGAACGAGCCGTCATCGCGGATCGGCTGGCGGAGTATCCATGTCTGGGCGCGATCCGTAATCGCAATCGTGATCCTTTTAGTGGCGTTGCGGACTCCTCACGATCTCTCGAAACGTCTCACGGAGCAGGCGATTCTACCTCCAACTCAAGAAGCGCAGGCGCCGCGGGTACAGCAGCAGGTTCCGCTCCTACTACCCCAGAGCGTCCCTGAACGGCAAGTAATCGAGCCAGAGTTGAGCTTCTACCAGCGCTACGGGAACCGCATTCGCTGGGCTGCCGCCCTAGCGCTGCTTGCCGGTTTCGCGCTGTTCGAAGGTTATCGTTTTAGCCGTCGCAGGCTCATTCTTCGGAAGCGGCAGCGTAAGAAGCCTCCCTTTGTCTGGCCACTTCGCGTCTATGCAGCTTCGCCCAGGCTCTTTGATACCGAGGAGTTCTACAGAGCCGCACGTCTGATGCGCGGCCGCGAGGTCGATGACTTCTATCACTTGGACGTGGATGCAACCGTCGCCGCCACCGTCGAATCGCTTGGATATCCGAGCTTCCGCTACCAGGCGGCCAGTCGCACGTCCGAGTATCTTTTCTTGATCGATCGCGCGTCATTTCGCGACCATCAGGCCCATCTCTTCAATGAGCTGACGCGCGGTCTGGAGCAAGAAGCCGTCATCGTCACGCGCTATTTCTTTGAAGGCGATCCTCGCATCTGCCTCGGCAATTCTGGCGAGAGGACTCACCTCATCGAGTTGGCTCGCAAGCATGCTCGGCGCCGCCTGTTGATCTTCGGTGACGGCGACAAACTCATCGACCCGATCACAGGAAAGCTCGAGACGTGGGCCGGAGTGTTCATGAACTGGGAGGACCGTGCGCTGCTCACGCCTGAAAGCCCCGCGATATGGGGCTTCAGAGAGATAACGCTCGCCAATCAGTTCATCCTCCTTCCCGCGTCGATAGCGGGGCTGCGTGCATTCGCCGACCGTGTCGACTCCCCGATACAGCGGGAACTTCGGAGTTGGCGTGAGAGGGAGTCCGAAGCGCCGCCCGTCGATACCAACCAACATGGCTTCATCAAAGCGATTCGCCGCTATCTGGGCGAAGAGGTATTCCAGTGGCTTTGCGCGTGCGCCGTGTATCCGGAGTTGCAATGGGACCTCACGCTGCACTTGGGCTCGCTTCCCTCCATGGAGCAAGGGCTCGTCGCGGAGGAGAACATTCTGCGCTTGATTCGCTTGCCCTGCTTCCGTAGCGGCTCAATGACCGACGATCTTCGCTGGCGTCTCATCCGCGAATTCGATCGTGAGCGGGAAAGCGAAGTGAGGAAAGCGATCATCAACTTGTTGGAGAAGAACGCGCCACCGAAGGGTTCCTTCGCGGCAGATAGCCATAACTTGAATCTGGCAGTCCACCGCTGGCTCTACCGCCAGACTCGTAAGGCTCGGCGCGAGATGCTACAAGTGATCAGGACGCTTGGCCCGAGTACGATTTTGCGCGACTACACGTTGTTGCGGTTTCTCGAATCGAATCGCCACTCGCCGCTGGATATTATCCTGCCGCCGCGGCTGCGCCGAGTGTTTTACAGGAACGGCGTCTCTATATTCGGCCTCCGAACGAGCGTGGGACTGCTGATGACAATTGCGATGATGGCTGTCACGTTGATCGCGTTGGCCCCACCCTCCCGGACGGCGCACAGCGCCCCCGAAGCCCCTACAGGTGCGCGGAGCATTCAATGGGAACGCTCATATGATTATAATGGCCCGATGGTGCTGATACCGGCCGGCGAGTTCATCATGGGTGACGACAACCACGAGGCGAATGAGAAACCGGCTCACAAGGAACGCCTTCCCGACTATTACATAGACACGTTTGAAGTGTCGAACGCGCGGTACAAGGCTTTCTGTGACGCGACGCATCGGAATTATCCTTCAAACCCGTTCTGGGACGAGCATTATTTTGAAAGCAACCCGGACTCGCCCGTGGTGGGCGTTGATTGGTATGCTGCAACAGGCTACGCCAGATGGGCCGGTAAGCGACTACCTACAGAGCGAGAGTGGGAGAAGGCGGCGTCTTGGGATCCATCTTCCAAGTCCAAGCGGGAGTTGCCTTGGGGTAATAAGATTAACTGGGACCGCGAATCCTTCGGTTCAGATCGTCCAACCCCAGTGGGCGAGCAGTCGCTCGGCGCCAGCGCCTATGGCGTTATGGATATGGCTGGAAACGTAGCCGAATGGGTCGAGTCCTTCTACCAGCCCTATCCCGGCAATTCAACTGCTGACCCTAACTTCGGAACGACTAATCGGGTCGTTCGTGGGGGGCATTTCAGAAGTTCAATCGAGGACGTGAGAACTACTGCCAGGTACTACTCCGCGCCGCAATTCGAGACTACGGAAAAGAAGCAGCGCGCCTGGCTGACAGGATTTCGCTGCGCGGTATCCGCGGATGATACCAGGCTTTTGGACTATATTCGCTCACAAGCCGAGGGGAGCCCAGGGCTGCCTGATTCGAGACGATATCTGGACATGACCGAAGACGAGCGTACCGAGTTCATATCTACTCAAGCCGAGCGCGTCGGGAGAATGATGGGTAATCGAAGGTATCAATTCACGGATGATGTGCTGCGCTACATAAAGAAGTACGTGGAGGGCTACTCGAGTCGCGTAGGAAATGGCTCACAACGGCTCTGGGCCGAAGACCTAAATCTCGTGTTCGACCGGGCGACTCGATCGGCGCCGTATATTATTCGTTCATTTAGAGAAGAAGGCGTTCCTATAGTAGTCGGTCTTTATCTACCGGTGATCGAGTCCGAATATCGCGAGTGTCTAAAGAGCCGGTCCGGCGCGTTGGGGCTTTTTCAGTTCATGCCCAGCACCGCCGACTATTATCAGGTCGATCCTGGCGACCGCTGTGACATTCGGAAGATGGCCCCGGCCGCCGCGAGGTACATGAAGGACCGCATCGCCGAGTTCGGAACCGACCCGATGAGCGTGGCCCTTGGAATAGCCGGCTACAACCGCAGTCCGGACTCGGTTCGGCGCGATCTTCATGGCGTGCTCGACAAAGATAACGAGGAGCGCAGCTTCTGGACCCTCGTCGCGAACTCGGATAAGCTCGACCACTTCTTCCAGAACGAGAACGTGAAATACGTGCCGAAGTTTTTCGCCGCGGCCATCGTTGGAGAAAACCCGGGTGTGTTCCGCCTTCAGATAAGCGCGCTATCGAGCTACAGTGCTTCGACCGAAGATGGTGGGGAGGGCGCCGCGGTCACCACGTCGGATGTGCGGGCGTTGGCCCAGGCGCTGGCCGGCCAGATCAGCGGCAAGAGCGGCAGCAGGTATATCTTCGACGAAGAGATGGCCACGCGAATTCGAATGCGAACCTCGGATTATCGCGTCGACGTGATCGCCGATGCCCGCCGTTATAGCCGGGACATAACAGCGGCGTTCACCGCCAAGGGGGTGCCGCTGTCTCTGGCGTTCGTGCTGGCCATGAGCAAGAGCAAGTTCAAAGCGGACGGTGGAAGCCCGGCCGGGTCAGGCGAAGTTGGCCTATGGAGGATGCCTTCCACGATAGTCCGGGAGTATCTCAAGCAGGGCGAATCCCCTGCCGCGGTCGACGATCCAAAGCGGGCGGCTCAAATCGCGGCCGATTACATGAAGGAGCTGCTTGCCACCTTTCCGGAATTCTCTGACGACTTCGTATACGCCGTAGCGTGCTATGGCATGTCAATCCGCGAGGCGGCTCAAGTCAGGTCGCGCCTGGAACAAACGGCGCCCGAATCGGCGGCTCGTGGCGATTTTTGGAAGATGGTAAAGTTAGGGATCGTTCCGCAAGAAGGCGTCGACCGCGTAGCGCGCTTCTTTGCCGCGGGCATTGTGGCCGAGAATCCGCGGCGGTTCAACCTTCCACCGCAAGCGCTCTCATC
>JAHFUG010000381.1 GCA_023265195.1 Blastocatellia bacterium
AGCCGAGGTGTATGGCCTTGGCTTCGACTATCTGCAAAAGTACCCGGAAAGGATCAACGAAATCGGCGGCGCTAAAGTGTCGGAGGTAGCCGGGAAGTACGTGGACCCCAAGCGCCTTGCTACCGTCGTTGTGGGACCAGTCGACGAACACGGGAAGGTAGTAAAGGAGAAGTAGCGGTGTGTGGTGGTTCAGTCTGGTCTCGAGTCCGCCGACGCTCCAGGTTTCCCGGTATGACCGCGCATAACGCCGTGAAGTGGATTAGCCGCCAAACATCAAAAAGTCACAGGTCGGGAATAGGAATTTATTCCCGCTCCTCTCCTTGCTCCGAGTTGAGCGAGTCGTGAACCTGAGAGCGGGGATAAATCCCTCTTCCCCACCTGTGTTTTCTTGATGTTTAGTTTAATGGAATAGGTGAGCCGCTCATACATTGATTCCTCGAACCCACGCCGAAAACGCGAAGCCGCCAACACCGTCCGATGCTTCATGAAGTGACCGGTAATCAAAGGAAATTGCAATGAAACATTTTCTTGCCAGGAAGTTGCTCGTCGTTGGCGCGCTTATGATGCTCGTCACTCAGGGCGGGGCTAGTAGTTTGCCCTTGCCGGTTCCGGAAGCGACGGCCAGCATAACGGCTCGCGGTTTGAAAAGGCATCTTAGCTTTCTCGCCTCGGACGAATTGGGAGGCAGGTACACCTTTAGCGCCGGCAATCGGATCGCGGCTCGATACCTGGCGTCGCAGCTTGAATCCTATGGTTATCGAGGAGGCGCGCGAGACAAGTCTTTCTTTCAGAAGGTTCCCGTCAGCACCCGAAAAATCGACCTGGCCGCGAGCGTGCTGACGCTTGGGACGGGACAGGCGAAACAAGTCTTCAAGTACGGGGATGATTTTGTGTCGCAGGCCCCAACCGAAATCGGCGTCAGTGGCGAGCTGGTGTTTGCCGGGCATGGAGTCTCGTCGCCGAAGAATAACTATGACGACTATGCGGGCCTCGATGTTAAGGGAAAGATGGTGGTCGTGGCCGGCGGCGAGCCGGCGGCGTTGCGAGGCGTCAGGCTGCCGGATAAAGAACAAGGCGAAGCGGCGGCGGCCGATCACGGCGCGGCTGCCGTGATAGTCATCGCAACCCAGCAGACGATAATGGAATGGACTCAGATAAAATTCTCCGTGAGTGGCGAGGTGACGGGTCTTCCCCCCAAATCCGTGGCCGGGAAATCGGTGACGTCGATCGTCGCCGGTCCGGCTCTTATCAAAGCGCTGGCGTCGCTTATTGGTAAGGACTCCGCTTATCTGATCGCCGCCTCGGGCAAGCCGATGGAGCCGATGAAGCTCTCGACACGCGCCGATCTAAAGATTGCCGTGCAGGCCAGGAACAATCTCCAGGCTCAGAACGTGGTGGGAATACTTGACGGCGCGGATGCGAAGCTGAGAGACGAATACGTCGTCTTCAGCGCCCACTACGACCATCTTGAAACTAGCCCAAGAGGAGAGGTCTACAACGGGGCCGACGACGATGGTTCGGGCACGGTCTCGGTGCTCGAGATTGCTCACGCATTAACGGTTGGGCCTCGCCCGAAGCGGTCTATTCTGATCGTGTTTCACACCGGCGAGGAACTGGGGCTGCTGGGGTCCGAATTCAACACGGACTATGAACCGGTCGTGCCGCTCGAAAAGCTGGTCGCGGATTTCAACGTCGACATGGTCGGCAGAAGCAGGCCTGAAGGCGACCTCGACGCCCGCGACAAGGAACTCACCGACAAGGACTCGCTCTATGTCATCGGCGCCGACAAGCTCTCTTCCGAGTTGAGCAAGCTGAGCGAGCAGACAAACGCCGAGACGGCGCGGATGAGGTTCGATCTGACCTACAACGATGAAAACCATCCTCAGCGTTTTTACTACCGGTCGGATCATTACCACTACGCCAAGCATGGAATTCCAATCATCTTCTACTTCACGGGAGTCCATCGCGACTATCATCGGACGACGGACGACGTTGATAAGATCGACTTCGACAAGATGGAGCGAATAGACCGATTGATCTTCGCGACGGGTTGGCGAGTAGCTAACCTGGATCACAGGTTGGTCGTCGACAAGAAACCCTGATGAACCGGTCCTTCCCGCGGAGAGCCATGGAGTTTCGCCATTCTCATTCTCAACTCCGTAGGAGTGACCTGTCTGTATGTCTGTAGCAATGTAATGTCTGTAGCAACGAGCTCGCCTCATTGAGCTTCGCCATTCTCATTCTCAACTCCGTAGGAGTGACCTGTCTGTAGCATTTCGCCATTCTTATTTTCAACTCCGTAGGAGTGACCTGTCTGTAGCATTTCGCCATTCTTATTTTCAACTCCGTAGGAGTGACCTGTCTGTAGCATTTCGCCATTCTCATTCTCAACTCCGTAGGGGTGACCTGTCTGTAGCAATGTCTGTAGCAACGAGCCCGCCTCATTGCGATCGTGGCTCCGTAGGAGCGCTGGAGTTTGGCCGTTTTGGGGAAGAGCAATATCCGATTTTCACGTGTAATCCCAGAAACTCTCAGGTCGGGAAGGGTGGCTTGCCCCCGCAGCGCCTCGCTTGACTCAAGCTGACTAGGGAGCGGGGGCAAGCCACCCTTCCCGACCTGAGAGTTTCTGATGATTGGCGAACTGGACCAAATTCTTCCTGCCAAAAACGCAACCCGAAGATGGCCAAACTCCAGGGCTCCATAGGAGCAGCCCCTCCCACGGAGGGCGAAACGTCTCACCCCACGTGCTGCCATAAACATGACCCTTCTACGGAGGGGAAAAATGAAATTGCCGGCGCCGCGCGTTCCCGGAACGGGCCACGAAAAAGACACGAATGCGCAAGAGCGACTGGCAAAGCCTCTCGGTCATTCGTGTCCTTCGTGGCGGATAGGCCGCAATCAAGTGGCAGCCTCGTTCGCTCAGTCAATCAATCCGACTGAATCGTGTCGTAGATGTAGACCGGCAGCGCCTTCGGATAAATCCGCTTCGCCTTGCGTTGCTGTTTGAGCAGCTTGGCCAGCGCCTCGGCCATTGCCTTATCGGCTCGCGAACGGTTCGATTTCCGGCAGAGGTTGTCTCTTTCGAGCTGATCTTCCGTCACGTTGTACATCTCGAATTCAGGCCGAAGCGGTTTCTTCTTCGTGATCGTCTTGCAATCAACTTCAACCTGATCGTATTGGAAGGGTTCCGACCAGAACTGCGGATTGTCGAAGTAGCGCGAATACTTCCAGGTCTTTTCGCCGTCCGGCGTTTTGATCGGAGCGATGACCGTTTCGACGTGATTAGGCTGAATGACCGAGTGGTACGGTTTGCCCGTCACCGGGTTGAATTGATTCTGGCCCGAGCTGACTTCATCGTCGGTCATGAAGTAGAGCGGCGAAGTCGAGCGATCCGGATTCTGGTTGCCCAATACGACCGGCGCCAGGTCGCGGCCGGCGAGCGGGCGCGTTTCGTTATGGCTCTTGCTTAATTCTTTCTGAGCCGCCTCCGCGTCAATCTCCGCAAGCCCCAACAGCGTCGGGATCAGATCGACGTGGCTGGTGAGCATGTGTGCGCTCTTCGGCTCTCTGAAGAGGACCGGATTAGAGATGATCAGCGGAACGTGCGTGGCCTCTTCGTAAGCCTGGTGCCACTTCTGATGCATCTTTCCGTGCGCGCCTAACAGGTCGCCGTGATCCGATGTGAAGATCACTATCGTGTTCTCGAAGAACGGCGAGTTTCGCAGTCGCTCGTAGACATTATTGATGTGGCCGTCGGACTCCTTCTGCAGGTAGTAGTAAAACTGCCGGTACTCTTCCACCGTTGGCTGGGGCATCAGCATGTGCGGATACACGTTCACATAGCTCTTCTGCGCGCGCGGCTTCGTGTCGAGATTCTCACGTTCGGTTTGCGGGCGCGGAATGTCGGGCACGAAGCCTTCGGTGTAAGGATAGCCGAAGTTCTTCCACGCCAGGCCGAACAGAACGATGTCGTGTGGATTCACGAACGAGTTGACGAGGAGCCAGGGAGTCTTGGGGCCGCTTGGTTTTTTGTATTCGGCTTCAAGCGCATCGATCAGGTGAATCGCTTCCGTCATGAAGCCCGGGTCGCGGTTCGTGCCGGTGTTCGCCTTAGCGGCGCCGTGAGGTTCGGGCCCAACCCATCCAGTGAAACCGTACTCGTCGAGCCGGTTGGCGTGCAGGTACAGGTCGATGATTTCAGGAATGGGCTGCCCGTTCTGATCGTAGCTTTCGAGCGCGTCATGCGTGCCGGGCAGAATAATGTCGGCGTGCGAGACGTGCCACTTGCCTTTGTAAAAAGTTCTATAACCACCGGCGCGAAAATAATCGCCCATCGTCGGAACGCTGTTAGGGTCGAGCCAGAAGACGTCGGAATCGAACGAACCCTTGGCGGCGCCAGTGGTCTGGGATACGCCGTGCAGCGAAGGATACTGACCGGTGAAGATCGATGTGCGGCTCGGCGAACAAGCCGTCGCGGCGGCGTAGTGGTTGTGAAACTCGATGCCATGCCGCCGAAAAGCGCGTTGCGCTTTGAACTCGGCGATGCGCCACGCGCGGATTTCGGGGGTCTCATAAGAGACGGGGTAACGCTCTTCGTCCACCATGAAGATGAGGAAGTTCGGCTTCTTACCTTTTATTCTCATTCGGGTTCTCCTTTTTGGTTATGAAGTAATCTCAACCCAGGGAAGCCGCGGATCGTCGCTGACCGCGTAACGCTGATCAGCGTCACGAAGCCGGCGCAAATCAGCGGCTTTCCTGTATTGCAAATTGTGCCGAGCGCCACTAGCTCCGCCGCAGCGCTTTGTCTCGCCATCCGCGCACGCTCATTACGTCGAAGCGCTCGCCTTCGAAGACGATCTGCTTGACTTGTTTCTTGCCGTTGTCACTCGCCTGTTTAAGCCAGTCTCGCACTTCCATCCAGCGCACCTCACCTTTGGAATTTCGGATCACGAGCAGCACGGGAAAAGCCTGATCCATCCAGTGACGGGCATGTCGTTCGTCCCTGATCGTGAAGATCTCCGTGTCGTCGCGTTTCCGTTCGCGCAGGTAGGAGTCGCCCGACTTGAGTTGCAGATAAAGCTTCCGTCCGGTTGCCTCGTAGTCGTCGTCCTTGAACTCGATCTCCATGTCGATGCCGTGATCGCTCACGTTGAACTCGCGGCTGATTTGACCGGCCAGCGCTACGGTCGAGATCACTTCGCCTACCAGAGCGCGTTCCTTGCTCTCGTTGTCCAGCACGATGGAGGACTGTTCCTCCAACTCGCGTACGCGTTGCTTCGTCTCCGAACTGGCGAAGTGTTGCTCCATCTCGTCCCAGAGTGGGACTCTCTCTTCGCAGTCCGAGCAGATGATCGTTGGTTTCGAGTTACTCTGGCGGCCTCTGGATACCGCGATGGTAGTTTGATCCGCCGCGGTTTTTTCCAGCCATGCATCGAGCCGCTTCATCGCCACTTCCCGATTGCCCACCGGTGTGCCGCAATGCGGGCATACGTAGTGTCGTAGCCGCACGACGTCCTTGGCGTTGCGCAGCAAGTGTTCGTGGACGTACTTGCTGAAGATGATCTTCACCCCGTCCTCGATGGCCGGATCGAAATATACCTCCAGTTCGCCTGCGCCTTCCGCCCGCCGTGTCAGTTTCACGCCCAGTTGTTTCCCCGTGAGCGTCTTGAAGTCGGCGGCGTAGCGCCAGAGCTCGTCCTGCTCAAAAGGTCCGGTGTGATGGAGCCGCACAACCAGCGTGGCGTAGACGTCGTCGAGAAAACCGTTGAAGCGATAGCTCACGTGCACGGCTGGATGACCCACTAGCTCGGGACGCTCGCGCCGGTAATAACTCGGGAAAACCAGCAGCGGCCCTTTGTCCGTGTGTTCGCGCAGGCAAAGACCGCGTTCCAACAGCGTCTGGTGCATAGCCAGCAGGACAAACCGTTCCTCATCCGATTCGAGCCGATCAATCGAGGAATGATATGTCAGTTCGCCGTTCAAGATCCGCTCCTCCGGCAAGCAGCCGCGTTCGTGTTCATCCCCTCGCATGGTCTGGATCACGGCTTGCGCGTAGGCGTTGATGCGTTCCGGTTGGAGCAGCACCCAACTGCCGAACTTCAGTTCCCACACCACGCCGGGACCGGCCAGCAGACTCACGACCGCGCGAAGTTCTTCGTCGGTGAAGCGCGCGACTCTGCTGGATAAGCGCAGTTGCAATATCTCCCGCATCTCGTTGAAGCGCATCAACACCCGGCCCTTGTCCTTGAGGGCGATGATTTCCTCCTTGAGCTGCTTGAAGAGCAACGGCGAGGAGCGCCACGGAATATTCTCCCACCGGATGCCATTGAGGATGGCGTTTTTGAGTTCTTCGCAGCCGAGGTTGGCTTTGGCGCTGGTTTCCAGCAATTGCAGGTAGCCGCGTTCGTTTCTGAAGGCTTCAATCTGGGTCCGGCTGACGCGCAACCCGCCCGCGTCCACGCGCCCGGCGACCAACAGCTTGGAGAACGCCGGGCGCGAAGCGTGGGTGAGATCGCGATCCCACTGGCCAAGCGTCTCGAAGAGGTCTTCTTTCTGGCCGTCGAAGACCAGCACCGCCAGCGCCGTTTCATCCATGTAGAGATGGTGGATCAACCGCTGATCCGCCTGGCCGCCGAAATCCCACAGCCATATTTCCCGCTCGACTCCGTCTTCTGAATGAACCGGCAGCTTCCACTGCGTCGACCACGCGCCGACCGTCGAGTCGCTGGGCTCCCACTCATTCAAAGCCAATCGCTTGGAGAGTCCGGTTTTGCCGGCGCCGCTCTCACCGACCAGCAGGACCTTGGCGTTCGTGTACTCTACTCCCTTTTCCAGAGCTCCCGCTGCGCCTTTTGAGAAAGAAGCTGAAAGAGGGGTCTCCTCCGGTCTGGTGATTTTGGTTTCCCAAACTCGCATCACGCCATTTATTGCCGCGGAGAAAGCGCGAAGGCCGTCGCCACTCCATGCCACGCTCAAGACTGGGGCGGCGTGGCCTTTGAAGACGCGGAGGCAGCGGCCGTAGTTGACCTCCCAGAGGCGGACGGTGTTGTCCTCCGAGGCGGAGAGTGCGTGAAGGCCATCGCCACTCCATGCCACGCTCCTGACTGTGGCGGTGTGGCCTTCGAAGACGCGGAGGCAGCGGCCGGAGTTGACCTCCCAGAGGCGGACGGTGTTGTCATACGAGGCGGAGAGGGCGTGTTGGTTGTCGCCACTCCATGCCATGCTCAAGACTCTGGCGGTGTGGCCTGCGAAGACGCGGAGGCAGAGGCCGGAGTTGACCTCCCAGAGCCGGACGGTGTTGTCATCCGAGGCGGAGAGTGCGAGAAGGCCGTCGCCACTCCATGCCACGCTCAAGACGCTGGCAGTGTGGCCTTCGAAGACGCGGAGGCAGCGGCCGGAGTTGACCTCCCAGAGGCGGACGGTGTTGTCAGCCGAGGCGGAG
>JAHFUG010000382.1 GCA_023265195.1 Blastocatellia bacterium
ACGGTCAGGGCGAAGTCCAATTGACGGCGGCGGGCGACGGAAGCGACTTCGACGGAGATCCGAATAAGGCCGCGGTCACGCCGCTGACGGATCCGATCGCGAGCTTTGCGGACTTCTCCGCGGAGTTCGACCGGCTGGCGGGGCTCATCCGCCAGTCAGCGAACGAGCAACTTTACTACGGCGAGTCTTAAGAGTTAACCGGTGTTGAGCGGAGGGCCGTCCAATCACGATAGCATCGCCATTATCGGAATGGCGGCGCGCCTGCCTGGGGGATTAAACGATCTGGATGCCGTGTGGGCCGCCCTGGTCGAGGGACGCGACCTGATCGAAACGGTTCCACCGAATCGCTGGCGCGTCGAAGCTTTTCACGGTCCTCTGGCGGATACAGGAGCAGGGCCGGGCGTTCAGCATGCGAGCGCGTGCGGCGGATTTCTGCGCGACGTCGACCTGTTCGATGCGGCCTTCTTCGGAATTTCCCCGAGGGACGCCGACACCATGGACCCGGCGCAACGGATTCTGCTGGAGACCGCTTGGCGTTGCTGGGAAGATGCGGGCATTCCGCCAACGGAACGCGAGGAGAAGCGGGTTGGCGTTTTCGTCGGCGGCTTCACTCACGATTATCAGGTCCTCCAATTAGGCGATCCCAGCAACTTACTGGTTACGCCGCACACGGCCACCGGCGTGCTCCAGACGCTGCTGTCGAACCGCATCTCGCACGTATTCGGATTTACCGGGCCCAGCATGACCATCGATACGGCATGCTCCTCCTCAGTAGTGGCTTTGGACCTTGCCGTCAACAGCCTGCGTCAGGGCGATTGCGAAATGGCGATGGCCGGCGCGGTCCAGCTTCAGTTGGTCCCGCATTACACGACCATCGAGAGCGCCGGGAGCTTTCTCTCGCCTTCAGGCCGCTGCCGCGCCTTCGATCACCGCGCTGACGGTTATGTCCGCGCCGAGTCCGTCGGCATGGTGCTGCTCGCGCCGCTGAGCCGCGCCCTGCTGGAGGGCTGGCCCGTTCATGCGGTCGTCGCGGCGACCGCGGTTAACCATAACGGACGAGTGCCAGGCATTACTTTGCCGGACGCGGAAGCGCAGGCCCGCCTGATTGCCGTTGCGTTGGCGCGCGCGGGCGTCGAACCGGATGAGGTGGGTTATGTCGAAACCCACGGAACCGGAACGCGAGCCGGCGACCGGGCAGAGGCGGGCGCCCTGGGCAGCGTATTCGGCCGACGCGCTTCCCCCTTGTGGATCGGGTCGATCAAGACCAATCTCGGACACGCGGAAGCCGCCGCCGGCATGAACGGGCTGATCAAGGCGGTGCTCTGCCTTCAACATCGCCGGATTCCACCGCATCTTCATTGGCAAAAAGCTCAGGATGGAGTCGACCTGGCAGCCTTGGGGTTACGTCTTCCGGCAACCGTAGAGCCGTGGCCCGAGGGCGCGCCTTACGCTGGGGTCAGCGCTTTTGGTTTCGGGGGCGCCAACGCGCATGCGATCCTGGCCCCCGCGCCCGGCCGACCGGCTTGCCCTGCGTATCGGCGCCCCGAAGTGTCAACGCTGTTCTTCTCGGGTCCAACCTGGCCTCATGTTACCGATCAAGTGGCGGCGGTCCGGCAGGCGCTCGATGAGCCAGCGGTCGGCGATTGCGAGGCGGCCGAGATGGCTGCGGCGACTTTGCACCAACGGGCTCACTTGACGCACCGGCTCCACTTACCCGGCCGGACGCGCGCTGACTTGCTGGCGGCTTGCGGCGCTTATTTGAAAGACCCAGATGCAGGTCATTGGATTCGCGGGGAAGCCGGAGCGGAACGCAGCTTAGTCTGGGTCTTCTCCGGCATGGGTCCACAATGGCCGGGTATGGGCTCCGGTCTCGCGAAGGCCCACCAAGTATATCGGGAAGCGCTGGAGGAGTACGATCGCCGCTTTGCCGGCTTTTCGGGCTATTCCTTGCTGCGAGCCTGCCGTGAGGCCGAGGCTTTGGGAGAAACGGAGTTACCAGCGCGGATCGCGCAACCCTTGTCAGTCTTTATGCAGATGGCGCTTTGCGCTCAACTGGACTCCTGGGGCGTCAGTCCAGACCTCCTGATGGGCCACAGCGTGGGTGAGATCGCCGCGTTCGAAAGAGTCGGCATGATGGATCCGGACACGGCGGTAGCACTCACTTACCACCGGAGCCGTCTCCAGGACCAACTCTCCGGCGCCGGCGCCATGCTGGCGATTCGTGGATCCGAGGCAGACGTCCGCGAGTGGATAGCAGCCTGTGACAGCGTGGAGGTTGCCGCCGTCAATGGACGGACGTCGGTTACAGTGTCCGGCTCCATGTCCGCCATTGGGGGCTTGGCCGCGAAACTGCGCGGCCAGCAAGTACACTCGAGGGAGTTGCCGGTTACGATTGCGTTTCACAGCGCGATGATGGACCCGCTTGAACGGGAATTCCGCGCCGCCGTGGCTGCGCTCACGTTCCGTAGACCGAGCCGGAAACTATATTCGACAGTCACCGGTGCGCGAATAGACGACTGCTGGGATAGCATTCCTTTCGCGGACTATTGGTGGCGCAATCTGCGCGCGCCCGTAGCTTTTCGGGCCGCGCTTGAAGCCGTCGCGGCGGATGCGGGCACGGCTCAGGTATTCCAGGAGATCGGCGCGACTCCGGTGCTCCTGAATTATGTTTCGGACCTTCCCGGCGCAATCGGGGTCGCAACTCTCAAACGCGACTTGCCGGATGATTTGGCGATGCTGGAATGCCTTGGGCGGCTACACGCACTGGGCTTCTCACCGCACTGGCAGGAAGTAATTCCGCCTCCCCGGCGTCGCGTCGCCGTACCCGGCGCGGTTTGGCGACGCAACTCCCATTGGTCCGAATCGATTTCAATGCGTTCCCATCGTCTGCGGCCGATGGAGCATCCTCTTTTGGGCTGGCGGCCTGACTCCACGTCGACATGGGAGAACACCATCGGTTCCGCGCCGGGATGGGATTGGACGGATCACCGAATTCTCGGCCGAGCGCGCGTGCCCGGCGCGTTGTTTCTGGAAATCCTGAGCGCCGCCTGGCGGCGAATCTCCGGCGGCTCCTCGGTTCGGTTGACTCATATCCTCTTCAAAGGCGCCACGCAGACTGAAGGCGGTCAGGTGCGAATCCGCACCGTTGGAGACAGAGAGACTGGCCGACTGAGTATCCGCGATCGCTCGGCGGAGGGGCGAGAAGTTGTCAGCGCCGTAGCGGCTACGACCTTATCTTCCGTGACTGGACCGATGTTATCCGATCCGGCGGCAAACGGGGCTTTGCCGTGGGATTGGACGGGCGAGGATTACTACGCGGCGCTCCGCCGCATCGGCTACGAATATGGGCCGTCCTTTCGCGGCATCCAGCGCATCCGATTCTCCTGGACCGAGGCCCGCGCCGAGATTCAAGGCGCCGCCATTGCGGGTCTGACCTTTCCGCCGGCTGTTCTGGACGCCGCTCTCCAGACGATGTTGTTCATCGAAGTGCTGGCGCTCGAAGGCCGGCAGGATATGGGCAGCGACCGGCTGCCGCGGGAAATAGTCGAGGCGCGTTTCCATGGCTCCGTAGTTCCCGAGTCCTTTCCGCTCCACGCCGCCGCGTCGCTGGTGCATCGAGACGAAAACGAAACCGTGGGAGATGTCACGCTCGCGGATCGAGCGGGAGATGTTTTGGCTGTCTTGCGCGGCGTTACGCTGAGACCACTCGAGGCGCGATCCGCCCTTTCCGGAGAGCTTCGAGCGAACGACGCCATTTACACGCGGGCCTGGCGTCCGTTGAGCGACGGCGCCTCCGATTTCAGTCATCGAGCAGCCGGTGTTGAAGCCGAGCGGACGTGGATGGTCTATGCCAATCGAGAGGGCTTTGGTTTCGCGTTCACCGAGTGGCTGAAGGTCAGAGGCGAGACAGTCGTTGAGGAAACCGGAGAAGGGACGGCGCCGCCCGCCGGCGCCATCATTATTGACTTCCGCGCAATCGGAGGACCTGATATCCCTGGACCCGATGATCAGCAGAGGTTGCTGGATAGCTTCAAGCAGTCGCGCGAACTGTGCCAACGTTTGACCACGCCCTCCCGGCTGTGGCTCATAACGTCCGGCGCATTTTCCGATGAGGCTCCGTGCCGCCCGCTTCAGAGGGCGGTATGGAGTCTGGGCTGCGCCATCGGCGAAGCCGAGCATGCGGAGATTTTCGGCGGAGTCGTCGATTTGCCTTTGAGAGGATCGGTCGACTGGCGGTCGAAGCTGTATGAATTGGCGGCCAGCCAAAGGCCTGAAACGCAATTCCGGATTGATTCCATGGGCGGACTGGCGGTCCCTACGCTGGTTCGTTGTCCAAAGGAAGCGCTGCCGGCGCCGCTGATCTTGCGCAGGGACGGAACCTATGTGATCACGGGAGGATTCGGAGCGCTTGGACGGCACGCTTCGGAGCTGTTAGTCCGTTCCGGCGCGGGCTCCGTCGTTCTGGTAGGCCGCACAAGCGCGCCTCCCCGGGATTGTTGGGATCAACCGCAAACGGCGTCATTAGCCGATCGCATTGCCTGGATCCGCCGCCTTGAGAAGGAAGGCGCCAGGGTTACGGTGATTGCCGCGGACATAGGTTCTGGAGAGGTGTCGGCAACCCTGACGAATGCAATATCGGCGGGAGGGCTGCCGCCTGTGCGGGGAATTGTGCATGCGGCCGGCGTTATCATAGACAAGGCTCTCGTCGCAACGACGGACGAGGAGGCCCAGCAGGTGCTGGGTCCGAAGACCAGTGGGATCACTGCGCTCCTTGCCGCGGTTCGCCTTCAAGACCTCGACTTCGTGGTGCTTTACTCGTCGATCGCCAGCATGCTGCCCGCGTACGGCCAGGCTGCTTACGCAACCGCCAACGGCTACCTGGATGGAATGGCGGCCTGGCTTTGCCATCAAGGCTTGCCGGCTCAATCGATCTCCTGGGGCCCTTGGACAGTGGGTATGGCTCAGGGAGGCGGCTCAATGCTGCGAAATCAGGGACTCAGGCCGATAGCCCCTTTTGAAGGAAGCCAGTTGCTTGCCTTGTGCCTTGGCCTTCAGTCACCGCAGATACTCTGCGCCGGCGTTGACTGGGAAATTCTGGCGCGTCGAAGGCCCAGAAGCCGCTGGTTCTTCTCCGACTTCATCGGCCACGAACAGATCGACGCGCGATTGCCGGAACCTAAGCCAAACCTGAAAGCTTTAGATCGCGAGCAGCGTGCTGCCGCCGTTCTGGAGCGTCTGTCAGGGATTGCAGCGGCCGTTACACGCGGCGACGCCAGCACGCTAAGCGGGAATACAATCCTCGCGAGGGTTGGAATCGATTCCTTGATGGCGGTCGAAATTCAGGGACAAGCCGCGGTCGAGATAGGCGTCGATATATCGGTAGCTGAGTTGCTGGCTGATCAGTCGTTGTGGAGCATCGCTGAACGGGTGGCTAGCCGCATCGGGTAGGGATCGGAGCCCGCTTCTCCAGCTTCGGGAAGCACCATCCCTAGCCACGAAGCCTACTTCCATTATTGGCGAGAGCGGAGGTAGTTGTGTTGCGCCTCTTAGTCCGTCTGCTCGTCTAATGGGCGTTAAAAACAAGTTCCCTTTTTCGAGGGAGTTCACGCAGAGCCGCAGAGAGGGACGCGGAGACTGCGGAGAGGGACGCAGAGGGGGCTTACTCTCTGCGGCTCTCTCAGCGATCTCTGCGACTCTGCGGTGAAGTCCTCACTCCACCGGGGTCCTAATTTCGTGCTGCCGGATAACTCAAAGCGGGAAGTTATTTTTTTGCCTCCTAAGAGCGCGGAATGGCCGATTCCCATGCGATCTCAGCCGTGCAGTTCTCTTTATTCAAAATATAGGGATAGCCGTCAGGATCGATAGGGAAGGACTCGCCGTTCAATCTCAAGCCCGCGGCTCGAAGTCTCGGCGCGAGCTGGCGCAAATCCAGCGGACAGTATCCCAACCGCTGCTTGAACTGGAGAATGACCTCATTGATTACGTCGAGCTCATCGAGCGCGTCGAGTTGTTTGATCCGTTGCTCGGCCTGGCGCCGAATAATATCGTTGTCGTCCTTCAGGTAGGTTGAGTAGATTCTTCGCGCCGTATCCCGGCCGCCGCCTTTCATCCTCATTACTCCGGCGATGTCTCGCATCCACCATTTGGCGTCCTTAATCTCGCTCCCCGCCTGGTAGACTTCGGCCGCCTTCTTGTAGTCGCCCATTTGCCAGTAGATGTAACCGAGATCCTGATACAACCGCCATTCATCCGGATTATCCCTGATGCCGCGGTCCAGCAGATCGATTGCTTGATTGGGATCGAGATCGGGCAAGAAAATAGCGCCGAAGCGATAAGCCGGAATGTTCCCCGGATCCAAATCGACAACTATGTTCAAGAGCGGAGCCAGCAAATCCATTCGCATGCCCCGTATGCTGGTGGAGCGAACCTTGCGCTCGAGCAGCTTGCGCCCGAAGTATTGAAGCGTGCGAATCCAATAGACGTCGGCTACGACCGAATCGAGCCCGAGGCTCATCTTCTTGATCGTTTTTCCGGAGGCGAAATAGAGGCTTTCCTCGCTGACCGCCGGGCGGTAGGCGCCGGCGTCAACCCACTTTCGCAGCGGATACATCAGTCCAAGGCCGATCAGAATTACCGCTACTGGTATGCGATTCTTATTCATTCCCTTTTCGCTATTTGAAGTTTCGTTTTTGGATTATCAACACCGCCGCCGACAGCAGCATCGAGATGTAAAACAGAGCATACAACGTCGCTTTCACCGCCACGGCCAGTGGAACGATCTGCCCTCTCGACGCCTCACCGATGAAACTGAAGGTGGCGAGGTTGGGTGTTAGATAGTAAACGCCGTACAAGATTCCACGAACCAAACCCGAGTCCGACATCTCGGCGGCAAGGCGGAGGTCGCCGCTGAAGTGGCCGATTACGTAGACCGCGAATGAAAACAGGGTCGACAGCATCGGGGTGGAAAAACTGGAGAACATCAGCGCAACGGCCACTATGAGAGCCAGCTCGATGTAAATCAGATAAGCGGCCGGCAGGACAGCCGCTTGCAAGCGCCCGAATCCCTTGTTCGCGAATACCAGCGCCACAACGGTTCCGGCGGTCATCACCGCCGTGTTCACAAGCAGCGTCAAGCACAAGCCAAGGTACTTTCCAATGATGAATTGATATCGATGCACGGGCTTGGACAGCAGATTGTAGATCGTTCGCCGGTCGATCTCCTTGTAGACCAGCCCAACTCCGATAAAGATGGCTATGATCGCCCCGAAAACGATCATCGAGCTCAGACCCAGATCCGCGATGAACTTGTTCTCCTGATCGAGGGACAACTCGCTGATGAAAACAGACGCGCCCACCAGTATGAGGACGAACAGGATCAGGTTGTAGAGAACCCTGTCCCTAACCGATTCGCGAAACGCATTCAGCGCTATCGCGCGAAT
>JAHFUG010000070.1:0-1471 GCA_023265195.1 Blastocatellia bacterium
TTGAAGTCACTTGCCTACTTATCAACAGAGACCGCCACCTCGGCCGGGCCACAAAGCTGGCAAAACGCGCGCGTAGTAGTCTAGTATTGTCGTTTCTTTCACATGATCCAACGCCGTCTGATCCCAGAGGAGTAATGTCCGAACCAAAGAAAGTGGGAATGATCAGCCTGGGCTGTCCCAAGAATCTCGTCGACAGCGAGGTGATGATGGGACTTCTTACCAGCCAGGGGTATGAGATGACCACCGATTCCGAGGCCGCGGACGTGCTGGTGGTCAATACGTGCGGCTTCATCGACTCAGCGCGCCAGGAGTCGGTTGATACGATTCTCGAAATGGCCGAGTTGAAGAAGACCGGCAAGCTCAAAAAGCTGATCGTCGCCGGCTGCCTGGTGGAGCGATTTCAAGCCGAGTTGCAAAACGAAATCCCCGAAATAGACGCGTGCATCGGAGTGAATCAGGTTCGGGACGTTCTAACCGTGGCCGCTGGCGGCCGGACGCCGCTCCCTATCTACAGCGCCGGAGCCGACGCGCCGGAGCTTTTTCTCTACGACGAGACCACCCCGAGACTGCGAGCCACGGCTCCGTCAACTGCTTACGTCAAAATCGCCGAGGGCTGCGATCACACGTGCGGCTTCTGCATTATCCCGAGACTTCGCGGCGTGTTCCGCAGCAGACCGCCCGAATCCATCTTGAGAGAAGTTGAGATGCTCGCGGCCCAGGGGGTAAAAGAGATCGTCTTTATTTCGCAGGACACGACAAACTATGGGAGTGATCTTTGTCTAAGAGATGGCCTCGCGCGGCTGGTCGAAGCAGCGGCGGCCGTTAAGGGCGTAGAATGGGTCAGATTCTTATATTGCTACCCGACGAATCTGACCGACGAGTTGCTTCGGGTGGTGGCCGAACACCCGAATGTCTGTTCCTATTTTGATATTCCGCTTCAACATGCGAGCAAGCGGGTGCTCTCTCGCATGCGCCGTGGCGGGGATGGCGAACACTACGAGCGGATGATCGGCCGAATTCGCGAGCGCGTTCCAGGCGCGGCCGTCCGTACTACTTTCATCGTCGGATTCCCGGGCGAGCGCGACGAGGACGTCGACGAACTGGTTGACTTCGTGAGGCGCGTCGAGTTCGATCGAGCCGGCGTCTTCACCTACTCGGATGAAGAGAAGACCTTTGGCTTCGGACTCGACGGGAAAGTCGACCGCAAAACCGCGTTGAGCCGTGAAAAGCGTTTGATGAAAGAACAGGCCCGCATTTCAAAGCGGAGGAATCGCGGTCTCATCGGAAAGGTGGTTCCGGTATTGCTTGAAGGCCGCTCCAAGGAAACTGATCTTTTGTACCAGGGGCGTATGGAAACGCAAGCGCCTGAGATCGACGGATGCGTCTTGATCAACGACGTTGGGGATGGAATCGAGGCGCGGCCCGGCGACTTCGTTAACGTCGAGATTACGGAAGCGCACGCCTACGATCT
>JAHFUG010000070.1:1571-22251 GCA_023265195.1 Blastocatellia bacterium
CAATCTCACACCCTCCTTTATGCAGCCCAACCAGAAACCGCAACGGAGTTCCGAAGCAGACGTCAGCGTTTGGGACCGGCTCGCTTTCTTTGTCGCCACTGGAGCGGGCGCCGGACTGCTTCCAGGCGCGCCAGGCACCTACGGCTCGGTAGAGGGTGTAGCCGCATATCTTGGCTTCTGCGTCTTGGCAAGAAAGTTCAACCTTGCGCCCGGCGAAATCCTCTCATTTCTGGTGATCATCAACCTGATCATATATGCGATTGGAACTCTTTCGTCGGGCGCTGTCTGCGGACTGCTCGACTCAAAAGATCCACAGCAGGTGGTGGTGGACGAGATAAGCGGCCAGTTCATAGCGCTGACGCCTATGCTGGCCGCGCCCTCCGTTATCGGGACGCTAACTGGCTTCGTCCTGTTTCGTCTGTTCGATATAACGAAGCCGCTATTGATCCGGAGAGCCGAACGGCTGCCGCGCGGTTTCGGCGTGATGACGGACGACGCCTTGGCCGGCGTTTATGCGGCGGCGCTCATCTGGCTGGGTCGATTCCTTCGGCTAATCTAAGCGCGTCAGGATCAGAGTGGTGGATCGAAACGATCTCATCGCGATAGTGAATCGAACGGGCGCCGGGCCGGCGCCTGAAATAACGGTCATACAGCGGCGCGGGGGCTCCGCCAAACGGCTGGGCGTATTTTCATCGTCGTTCAACCCACTCACGGCCGCCCACATCGAAGTAATGCGTAAAGCCGTCAGGACCGCTGGGCTCGATGAGGTAATGGCGTTGGCCGGAAAGACCAATGCCGACAAGACGGCCTACGAATGTTCTCTTGAGAACAGGGTACAAATGCTGCTGGCCGGGCTCTCTCGGTGGCCCGATACTTCGGTGGGTCTCTCCTCATCGGCTTTCTTCGTCGACAAGATTGACGCCCTTGCCCGAGAGTATCCAGCGGACACCGAGTTCTTCTTCATCGTCGGATTCGACACGTTCGAGAGAGTCCTGGACGCAGAAGACAGGTACACCGCCTTATATCATCGCAGGTTCGCCGGCCGAGAGGACGCACTGCGGCGCCTGCTCTCGCAAAGTTACTTGATCGTGGCGGGCCGCTCCGACAAGGGGGTTCGAGAGGTTCGCAACCTGGCCGAAGGAGCGGCCGGAGATATGCACGGACGCATCCGCTATCTGGACCTCGCTCCCGAGTTTAGAGACCAGTCGGCCAGCGAGGTTCGCCGGAGGATCCGCGCGGGCGAGACTATAACCGGACTTGTGCCCGAGGAAGTTGAGAGCTACATTCACGAACACGGTCTGTACGAATCCGAACGAGTCCGAGAAGAGGGCTAGATGAAGGTTACCGCGGATATTATCGCCATTGGCTCGGAACTGCTTACGCCGCATCGCACCGACACGAATTCACTCTGGCTCACCGACAGACTGAACTCGATCGGCATAGAGGTCATGCAGAAAACGGTCGTTGGCGACGACGAACTGCGGCTCGATCATGCGATACGCGATTCGCTGGCTCGATCGGAACTGATCATCTCGACCGGCGGGTTGGGGCCAACCGAGGACGATATAACTCGAAAAATCTTCGCCAGGGTTCTCGGCCGGCAGCTCAAGCTGGACTACGAAGTTCTCGAAGGCATCCGCGAACGATTCGCTAGCCGCGGTTATCAGATGCCGCCCAACAACGAGCGGCAGGCGCTCGTCCCGGCCGGGGCTAGCGTCCTGCCGAATCCAAACGGAACGGCCCCTGGCCTGATGATCAGGCATGAAGGCAAGTTGCTGGTAATCCTTCCGGGCCCGCCACGCGAAATGCGCCCGATGTTCGATAGCCAGATAATGCCCGAGCTTGAAACCGCTTCGAGGGGAGTTCGGATCGCTCGCAGAGTGTTGAAGGTGACGGGACTTGGCGAGTCCGCGCTGGATGAGATCATCGCGCCAATATATCGTGAATACTCGAATCCCTCGACAACTATACTGTTCACGAACTCCGAAATCGAAGTGCATTTGACGGCGAGCGGGGAGAGTCTGGCTCGAGCCGAGAGTCTCGTGAGCGAGTTAAGCGATAAGCTCGCGGAAAAAGCCGGAGCATACCTCTATTCCACCACCGGCGAGTCCATTGAGGAGGTGATCGGACGCGGCCTGGCGATGAAAAGATACACACTTGCTACGGCCGAGAGTTGCACTGGCGGACTGATCGCTCAACGCATAACCGAAGTTCCGGGCGCCAGCGAGTATTTTCTGGGCAGCGTGGTTAGTTATGCCGAAAGCGTAAAAGTCGGGTTGCTGGGTGTCTCCAAAGAACTCTTAGAGAGGCGGGGAGCCGTCAGTGGCGAGGTGGCCGAAGCAATGGCGAGGGGCGTAAAGCAAGTCACCGGAGCGACTATTGGCGTCAGCGTGACCGGAGTAGCTGGGCCCGGGGGAGGAACCGTATCCATCCCCGTCGGCACGGTCTACATTGGCCTGTCGGACGACGTTATCACTTCGAACAGACGCCTGACGTTATTTGGCGACCGTCAACTGATTCGATGGCGCGCATCACAGGCGGCGCTCGATATGATCAGGCGGCGATATCTCGCTTGATCCGCATCGAACTCGCGAGCGCCGCCGACATGGACCCAAGCGAAGCTGAAAAATAACGCCGGAAGACTTTGGGCCTTTCCGCGCCGCCGCCGGGGCGCTCATCAATGGAGATGCTCGAAGCTCGCTAACCGAGATTAAGCGATTCGCTCCAACTTGTCCCGCTAACAGCAATGCGTCCGTTTACGCGTACCCGCCGTCGCTTTACGCCAGCAGTGCTTCAGCCTGTCCGTGCGGCCTATTCAGATTCCGATTCGGAATCGTCTATCTGAACGACCTCTGCGCCAACCTCATGCTTTTTCTTCAGATTGTGAACGTGAACCTTTGAAACGCCTAGCTTGCGCGCCGCCCTAGTGAGGCTGTTATTAGTTTGGCGTAGCGCATTGCGAAGCAAGAATCCTTCCAATGTGCGCTTTGCTTCTTGCCACTTGGGAAGCTGATTTCCGTCGAACACCAGCCGGTTGTCGTCCGTGAAGATGATGCGTTCCTCGTACTTGGCCGCCACGCGATTGTACTCATCCGACAGCCACGAGTCTTCGATTGCGCTCAACATCTGACTCGCCCGCTCGAGTTCAGCGCGTCCCGCCCTGGTGTCAACATAGTGATAAGCTTCCGCCAGATATATCGTGGCCTCGAGCTCGAGGCGCCCGTTGACTGGGCTCAAGGGGACGGACCCAGTCTTTGAATCACTCTGGCGTCCGTTTCGCGGATGAGCCAGTTCAGCGGCTTCGCGCAGAATCTCGGCTGCCTTCTTAAAATCGCGCTCCGCTATCATCACGTGGCCAAAAGAGAGGCGCGCAAGCGCGCGAGCCTCTGACGAGGGACATTGGTCGGCCAGCGCGACAGCCTCGGCCGCGTTAGCGCTGGCTAGGTTGCTGTCATTCGCCTTCAACGCGAGTTGCGCGAGCAACGACAGCGCCCGGCTCTCATCCTCGAATGATCCTCGCCGCATTTCGCGGCTTTCCTCAGCGAGCTTCTGCGCCCGCTCACACCGGCCGAGACGCAGCAGCGCTTTTGCGAGTTCGAGTTGACTCTCCGCCAGGTCCAACTTCAAGTCGTACCGCTCGAAAATAATGTTCGCTTCCTTGAAGATTTCCAGAGACTCTTGAAATTCTCCGGCGGCGCACTTGAGTCCAGCCATCCCGAGCAAGGCTCTGGCGTAGTATCGCCCACGTTCCGTGCCCTTAAGCAGGCGAACCGCGTCGCCGTATAGATTCGCGGCTTCTTCTATGTTGCCGCTATCAGAAGCCACCGAGGCTTGCTCCGACGTTATGAGTCCCTTCAATACTTCGGCTTTCTTTGTGGACCGGCCCTTCAGCCCTTCACGCGCCTCTACAAGGCGCGCCGTCGCTTCGGCGAGAAGACCGTGTTTATGATCCAGGGCCGCCAAACCGAGCAATGCCTGACTTGTTCCGAATTGATCCCGCATGAATCGCGAGAAATGGAAAGCAGTCTGAAAGTGTGTATTCGCCAGTTCGTAGTTACGTCTCTGGAGAGCCAGCTTACCGCTCGCGATCGAAAAGCGCGCCGCTACGTCGATCTCGACTGCTCGCGGCGCCACGGCGTCGAGCAGTTCCGCCGCTTTATCTATCCTTCCAAAATACATCTCAACCTCGGAGCGCACCACCATCTCCTGAGGGTCGTCAGTTCGACGCTCCGAGAAGAGCTCTTCCGCCGTCAAAAACTGGCCATTATCAATTAGTTCTACAGGACTCTCTTGAAATACGCGCCTTTCCATACACCATCCCCCTATTAATTTTGTTGGCCATGGCAGCTGCCGGGAGAAGCGCTGAACATTCGCTCGCCGTATTATTGCTAACCACAAAACGGCAGCGTCTTGGCCTCTAGCTTACTTTAACTATACCCGTAGAAGGCGAACTCTTACGTCATCCCCTTTTCGCCTGTGGTTTGCATTCTAACAATTGTTATCAGCCATTGTCGAGTATAAAAGTGACTGACCGGCGTGGTTTTTGTCTGAAGCTTGGAAATGCACGTTAACCGGGGATCGGGGCGAGCCTTCAGTTTGCTGATCCGCATCGATCAATACAACGGATTTATTTTCGGAATTGCGGTTCACCGAGCCGATTATCACCCGGGCACGATGAGTGAACCAGAGGAATCAGAGCAGCGCCATACGATTTTTCTTACATTCCTTAGCCGCTTATGGAAAAAAGAACGACAACAAGTTGGTTCCTAAATATGAAAGCCTATGAGCAAACATCTCACCGCGTCGTCGAGGTCGAACGCATGCTCATGGACTAATCCAAAAGCTGACCTCTGGCTGATCGCTGACGGCTGAACGCTGAGAGCGCTTTTTCGCAGACTGCGCGGGAGGCTTGGTTGCCCGAAGGGCCATTTTTTCGCAGCGCAGTCTGCGAAAAAGCCTAGCTTGTTGGTTACCCGTTACGAGGGGAAGGGAGCCAGATCAAACGCAGGCACATTCGCCCCCTTTTCGGTGAAACCTGAATGCACAAATCACAAATAATGTTCTTGGTTTTGAAAGAGACGAGATGTGAAGACGAGGGGTCGAAGCCCGATTTGGGCCGTTGTTGAAGCGTTAGATTTGATCCAATCCGCTTACGCAGCGGATCGGATCAATCCAAATCACTCCGCCGAAACTGCGTACCGGTGGCCCTCGGAGTCACTTATGCCGCTGCCGGTCTCGGAGTGAAAGCGATGTCCGAGAGGGCAGGTAAACCAGACCGAGTCTTCCGTAGTAGCCACTTTTCGCAATGGATTAAAGCACTTTGGGCATTTCATGACGTGGATTATATCACGACTTTTTCGAGTCATGTGGTTTTTCTTTCAGCGTAAATTCAACAACTTAGTGACGAATTTAATCTACTCAGAGATTCAGTTAATACAAGCTTACTGGAATCACCGAGGCCGAGTGGCGAGCGTTCGAATGTGCACAGGTGGATAGTTGGACTCAGAAATGATTCGGCTCCACGCTTGATCGTAATGGCATTTTGGATACTGGCAAGACATGTCACGACTGACGTCAGCGGTTGAGCGGCAGACGTCACTTTCAGATCACGCGTTTCGCTTGAGGAAGAGCGCAAGCCGTAGAATCACTGCTGCATCAATCGACTGCTCTATGACGTCCATGTACACCTAAATAGGTACATCAATCTCGTTATAATTTTGCTTGACAAGGCCCCTTGCCTATCTTAAGATTCGGCGCGTCTCTCGGTACTGAATGAATGTTCAGTCACGTTCGAACCGAGAGAGCGCTTGTTTTGACTTGATAGTCTTGTACACCTCAGAGCCAGGCTAAGAGGGGATCGTCTGAGAGAGATTTGTCGGGTCGGCGAGCAGTTCAAGGCTTACGGGTTTTTCAGGTTTCGCGCAGACAAGCAACGTAGTAACTAACAACTCTTTTCAAGCTTGGAGTGCGTTTACGCCTCTAAGAGGAGGATACTCATCGATGAAACTTCTCAAGGGTTTAGTTCTGCTGTTCTTCGCGGCTGTGCTCATCGTTCCGGCGATCACGAGCACGGTCGAAAGTCAGGCGCCGACCGCGGCTCCGACAGGCTTTGATAATCTAACTAACGGGCACACTGACCAAGCCACCTTCGACGCCAATAAGGATGCGTTCGATGAAGTTGAGCAAATAGCGGATGGGCTTGGGCCCGTGTACAACGCCCAGTCTTGCCGTGAGTGTCACCAGAATCCGGTTACCGGCGCCATCAGCCAGATCACCGAGCTCCGCGCCGGTCACTTTAACGGCGTTACCTTTGTCGATCAAGCCGGCGGTTCGTTGAACAACGACCGCGCAATAGACGCTTCCATTCAAGAGCGCATACCGGCGGGCAACGAAGTTCGCACGTTCCGTACCTCGCTGAATACGCTCGGCGATGGTTTCGTCGAATCCATCAGCAACACCGACTTGGCGAACAATGTTGCCGCGCAACCAGCCGGGCAGCGCGGCACACTTATCGCGGTGGCGGTCTTTGAGGCTCCAGGCCAGACCAGGACGGGTCGATTCGGCTGGAAAGATCAGCAAGCTAGTCTGGTTTCGTTCTCGGCCGACGCCTACGTCAATGAGATGGGAATCACGAGCGACCTTCAGCCAACCGAGAACACTTCGGTTGGGAACTCAGTCGCTGCATTCGACACGGTTCCTGATCCCGAGGATGCGGGTAACGTCGATGTCCAGGCGTTCGCGGATTTCATGAGAGCGACCAAGGCTCCGCCGCGAGGCCCGATCAACGCCAGCGTCACCAATGGCAATAACCTCTTCAACGCGATCGGGTGCAACATCTGTCACACTCCGCAGTTTACGACAGCGCCGGCGGGCACCGTCATCAACGGTGGTGCAATAACGGTATCGGCCGCGCTTGGCAACAAGACCATCCGACCGTTCAGCGATTTCGCGTTGCACGATGTTGGAACCGGTGACGGGATCGTCCAGAACGGCGGTCAAGGAAGCCGGAACCAGCTCCGCACGCCGCCGCTGTGGGGCATGCGGACTCGCGACAGGCTGATGCACGATGGCGAGAACGTGAATCGTAACGAGTCGATCCTTCGCCATGCCGGTCAGGCGAACGGCATCATCGCCACTTACAATGGGTTGGCCGCCGCGCAAAAGACCGACATTATCAACTTCCTGAACTCGCTGTAGTCAACGTCGAGCACTGCGTTTCTCCGCAGTGGTCACTTCCGAGGCTCGCCAGCCATTCGCTGTCTGGCGAGCCTCACTTATGGATGGTAACGCGAATGACTCGGATTATTTTTTTCTCCGCCCTCATTTTTGCTGTGCTCTTGACACATGTATCTCTAACGGGCTGCTCCAGGAAGAGCCAACCGGTGGTGGAGGAACCGCTCAAGCCTCTGCCGCCCGCGCCTCTTCCCGAAGCAGCGCCTCACGACGCAAAACCGGCTCCGCCAAAGCCCGCTGATGTCCGCGCAATCGTTGATCGAATCTTTCAGACGGCGGTGACGGTCGATGCCGAGAGGCCCTATGATTACATGGTTGGCGACTTCAACGGCGACGGCTCTCAAGACATCGCCATGGTGGTTAAGCCCGTTGAATCGGGTCTAGCGGAAATCAATAGCGAAGTAGCGAATTGGATTCTGGAAGACCCTACGAAGATTCCGCAGCCGGATCCGAAAAAGATCGTACAAGCGCCACCGGCCCCGCCCGAACCGGTGTATGTACACACGAATGACACTCTACTGGCGATATTACATGGATTCGGTCCGGAAGGATGGCGATCTCCGCAGTCAAGGCAAGTCTACCTTTTAAAAGGCGCAGTGGGCGCCGGACTCAAGGTCAAACCAGTCAGTGATCTGTTGACTGCAGCAAAAGACAAGGAGAACAAGCCCCGGTTGAACACGAAGATGTTGACAAATGGTGAGGTGTTTCAGGAAGTTTTGAACGGGAAGAACGGATTCATCTATTACACCGGCGCCAAGTACGTGTGGTATCCATAACGTCCGTAGGGGAGTCATCGTGTGTTGGTTTTCGGACTAGCTTTATAAGCGAACATTCGCGCCCTCCTCGATTTCTTTCACTTCCCCTTTGAACCGTGAGAACCCAATGGAGCCGAGCCGCGGTTAAAAGGGTGAAAGAGTTTCTCGCAAAGACGCCAAGACCGGCTCAAAGGCCGCCAAGAAACCTTGCCGGGGAAACAGCGATTCTTCAGGTTATTTCGGTTGCGGGCTGCGGTCTTATTGCGGCTCCAGCGTTTGCCTTTTGTTGGCTTTGTGCGATTCATCGCGGCCGGCTTCTTTCTTCAGCAACACGCAAATACCCCAACCGCCATAACGTCGCATTGTTTCCGCCGTCAGATATTTCAATCTGGCCGCGCTCTTTGAAAGTCGGCGATGTCCTTGAACGGGGCGTCCCGGTTACCAAAGTCGGGCTTGTAGTATTCCGCGGCCGACTCGAAATCCTGCAGCCAGCCCTCCTCCATTTCCAGCGATTCAATCTGCTCGATGGCGGTAAGCCACTCGCTCCACCTGATCTTCCGCGATATTAGTGGATACCTGTCCGCGCCAACCTTGTTAGTAGGGAAATACTGCGCCATCAAACTCACCGCTACTTTTGGAGAGAGTTCGTCGCGAATCCAACGTAGCGACTCCTGGATACCGGCGATATCATTGGGCAGGACCAGCAGTCTGATTATCAGTCCGCGCTTTAGCAGCCCGTCCGGGCCATAGATCAAGGCGGCTCCCGTCTGCCGGAACATCTCCGCTATCGCGGCCCGCGAGTGTCGAGTGTATTCGGTCACCTTCGAGTACTCCCTCCCTGCTTCATCCGCGCTGTACTTGAGATCGGGGAGATATATATCAACAACCCCATCGAGGAGTCTTAGAACTTCGACGGAGTCGTAAGAGTTAGTGTTGTACACGACAGGCAACCGCAATCCCCGCTGGGCCGCGATCAGCAGCGACTTTGCGAGTTGGGGCGCGAAATGCGTTGGAGACACCCAGTTGATGTTGTGGCATCCGCGATCTTGCAACTCGAGAAAAATTTCGGCGAGCCGCTCAAAACTCACTTCGCGCCGCTGTTGCTCTTTGAATGTTTGGCTTATCTGGTAATTCTGGCAGTACACACATCGAAGATTGCACAGGCCGAGAAAGACATTGCCTGCGCCGCGGCCGCCAACCAGGGCAGGTTCTTCGCCGAAGTGAGGAGTGTAAGATGAGACGATCGGCAACAGCCCCGAGTAACAGGCGCTTAGCTCGTTCTCGAGACGATTGTTTCCACAATCACGGGGGCAGATATTGCAGCTTGCAAGCGAGTTCATCAAGACTTCGACCCGCTCGGCAAGCGCGCCCGATTCAAGCAGCGCAAGGTATGAAGGATTCGGCACGGATCAGATTCTACAGTCCGAGTGAATTAGGTTCAATGCTCGTCTCTGATTAACCAAAAGTGGGGTGCGCCCCAGTTCGAGCACAAGATTCGTTTACATGCGGAGGCGAGCATAGCTTGCGCGTGAGTTTCTTTCAGGCATAAGGAAATCCATCGATCCGATGCAGTGGCTCTGGCGAAGAGGCGCACATCACTGCGTGCAGCTTCCTTCTCATCAACACGCGGAGCGCGCAAGTTGAGCGTAGCTCACGAATGAGTTTTAGGAGGCATAAGGAAATCTATCGATTCGACGTAGCCGGAGCGTCGAAGGGGCGATCACTAACGCCGTCGCCCCTTACCCATCGCCTCGATGAGTTTCCATTATGCTATTCCTGGCGGGGTGCTCTTCGGCTTAATCCACTTCCGCTTTACCAGCCGCGGCTGATTCGTGAGACTACGTTCAGTCGATGGCAAGGATTTCTTCTCCTCCGGGTGCTGGTCTGTCTTAACTGTTTTGTCTCACTCAAGGGGTGCATCCCACACGCTATGACCCTGCTACGCCCGGCTTCAGTTTCGAATCATCCTGTGTTAAAAGATTAGAGATCGGCGTAAGATCGGTTTCGTTAAGCATTCTTACCGATGATGACAGACACGCCTACACCACCCTTCGAACGTGAAGTCAACCGCCTCGTCTTCAAGCTCCGCCTGCTTACCGGCGTCAGCGCTTCATTAACCGCCGCAACATTCTCGTTATTCGTTTTGGGACTAATAGTATTAATTCTTCGCGCCGTGACGCACGGGACCAATCGCCAACTCATGATGTTGGGCCTGATACCAGTCTTCGCGTCGGCGTTGGCTGGAATACTCTATGCCCAGCGCCGAGCACCCGGCAGCAAAGCCGTCCGAGCTCTGCTTGACAGGCAGAATCGGTGCGGTGGGTTGCTGATGGCCGCCGCCCAAACCGATCTCGGAAAATGGCGAGAATCGATTCCGGCTCTTGTGCAGCCACGGCTCAGATGGCATGGCCGCCGCCGCATGGTCTTGTTCTCGGTTGCGGTTTTGTTCGTAGCCGCTTGCTTCATTGCTCCCGTCCAGCTTGGAGCCGCCGGGCCGGATCAATTACTCGACATCGGCAAGGAATCTCAACAAATCGCGGGAGACATCGAGATCCTCAAGAACGAAGAGATAATCGATCAGTCGCGCGTGGAATCGCTCGAGAAGGAGTTGGCCTCGATTCAGTCCGACGCGAAGGGCGAAGATCCCGCCAAGACGTGGGAAGCTCTCGATCATCTCAACGGCGATCTCTCCGATACCGCCGCGGCGGCGGCCGAGAAGATGGCTCAAACCTCCGAAGCGCTTGGCAAAGCCGAAGCGCTGGCGAAAGCTCTGGCCGAAGGCGGCTCCGCCATGGACAGCAAGCTTGCTACCGAGGCGATGAAGGAGCTGTCGCAACTTGCCTCGGACGCCGCTTCAGCCGGCGCGCTCTCCAAAGACGGAGTATCGGAAGATACGCTCGCTGCTTTGAAATCAGGTTCGCTCTCTTCCAAACAACTCAAGGAGTTGGCCTCGGCGCTCGGCTCTCGTAAAGGCGAACTCGCGAAGAGCCTTGGGACGCTCCGCGAAGCTAACTTGATCGACCTGCGTACATATAAGAAATGCGAAGGCGCGGGGGGCGTCGATAGCGAAGGGCTCGCCGCTTTTCTAGCCGAGAACGCTGAGAACATGCCGGTAGCCGATGCAATGAGCCTCTGGGGCAAAGGCGGGATCAGCCGCGGCCGCGGAGACGCGCCCATGACTTGGAGCGATGGAACCCGCGAAGACGGAGCCAGGTTCAAGACCCAAGTGATCCCGCCTTCCGTAGTGGCCGACTTGAAAGACAGCCAACTCGTTGGCCGAGGCGTTGGAGCGCCTTCAATCCAGAGAGGCGGACCGGCTACCTCGGGCGCGCTTAATGGCGCGGCATCCGGAGGCGGTTCCGCATTCACGCAAACAATCCTTCCGCGCCATAAGGGGACGGTCAAGCGTTATTTCGAACGCTAAGGACCTTTCCCGAGCCTTTTGTTTAGATGGAGCCTGATGAACGAAACACGCAGGACCGACGCGATACTGCAACCAGAAGAACTGAAGCCGGCATTCGAACTCGTGAATCAGGCAGTCGAGCAGTTGGACCGGGTGCTGCTCGGGCGATCCGAGCTTCACCGCATGGTCATGGTGGCGATCTTGAGCCGCGGCCACGTATTGCTCGAAGGCTTGCCCGGCGTTGGCAAGACAGCGCTCGTGAAGGCGCTCGGCCAGATTCTCGATCTGGAGTTCAAACGAGTTCAGTTCACGCCGGATCTGATGCCGGGCGACATACTGGGAACACACATCCTGCAGGAAGGGGGCGACGGAGGGCGCGAGATGAAGTTCCACTCGGGTCCCGTCTTCACCAATCTCCTCCTTGCCGACGAGATCAATAGGGCGTCGCCAAAGACTCAGTCCGCGCTTTTGGAAGCCATGCAAGAGCACGCGGTCACGTTGTTGGGAACGACCCGCTCGCTTCCGAATCCGTTCTTCGTGCTGGCCTCGCAGAATCCAATCGAGTTGGAAGGAACTTATCCACTTCCCGAAGCGCAGCTCGACCGTTTCTTGTTCAAGCTCGTCGTTGATAACGTCGACGTAGAAGTGCTCGACCGGATAATCTCCACCAGGCGGCGAGGCGAGGCTCCGGCGCCTGAATGGAAAATGGACGCGGCGGGACTCAACCTGATCTTCTCGGCTATGGACGCCGTCTATCTGCCCGCTCCCGTTTCGAGATACATATCGCGTCTTGTCGCCGCGACTCATCCCTCCTCCACCGAAGCAACGGAACCAGTTCGTCTCTATGTCTCGTACGGCGCTTCGCCTCGAGCCGCGATCGCCATCGCCGAAGCCGCGCGCGGTTATGCGTTGGTGCAGGGCCGCCCGACCGTCGGTTTCGAAGACGTCAAGGCCGTTACTCCGTCAGTGCTCAATCATCGGCTGGTGTTGAGCTACAAGGCTCGTCTGGATCGAGTTGATTCCTTTGGTATGATCGCCGGGCTCTTATCCACTCTGGACGAGACTGGACTGAACCTGCCATCGGACATCGAGATCGTCGGCGTGAGTAGGCAATGAGCATTATGCGAATGACGTCCGTCCGGTTGTTTTTTGCTCTCGCCCTCTGCGGGCTCGCTCCGTTTTATTCTCTCGCCGCAAGCCAGTTCGGAGACATCACGATCAGCTCCGAACCGAGCTCCGCCGAGAAGAGTCATGGCTACGCGGAGTACAGAGTCGTCATCACCAATAGCTCCTTGAGCGCAAGACATGATGTTACGGTGACGGCGCCTCACCCCGCGGGATCATCGAGTCTTATCGAGGTCACGCGTTCGATTACCGTCGAGCCGCGTTCAACCGTCACGGTGTCCATGTTCGCGCCAGCGGGAATTTATGGAGCAGGTCTTGAGGTGTCGGTTGATGGCCGCGTCCAGCGAGAAGTAGTTCCAGCGTCTCTATCTCAACATCGATACAGCGGCGAGCCGTCGGTGCTGCTCAGCAAAGGCGCGTCGAGCAAAGGATTCGATGCGCTTTCCGAGGCGGCGTTTCGCGATCCATCTCGTGGATCCGGATCATCCGGTCCGACGTATGCAAAGGCCTCGTCCGAATTGCAGGTATCGGCCTGGAGCGACAACTGGCTCTCCTATTCCGGCTACGACGGCGTCGTCGTGACAGCCGATGAACTAGCCCAGGCGCCCGCCGCGGTTTCATCCGCTTTGTGGAGGTGGGTCGAGTGCGGAGGCTCTCTGTTTATCATCGGCGCGTTCGACCTTCCTCAGCCGTGGCGCGGCCGAAAGCTCGATTCCGCTCCGCTTCCCACTTGCTACGCGGGATTTGGACAGTGCATCGTCAGCGGCGCGGACAGCTTGAAGACTTTGACCAAGCCACAATGGGAACATGCAAAGAAAAGTTGGCTGAACACGAGTATGCCTTTTCAAACCGTGCGTACGGGCGGGCCGGCCGGAACCAACGCTCTCTTGACTCCCGAGGGGTATCCCGTCCCCGTGCGTGGAATGTTCCTGGTGATGCTCTTATTCGTCGCCGTGATAGGGCCGATCAATTTGCTGATCCTGTCGCGAAAGAAAAAGAAGATGTGGCTGCTGTGGACCGTTCCCGCGATCTCACTGCTGACGTGTTTGGCGGTATCCGCCTACTCGATCCTGTCCGAGGGATTGAAAGGACATTCCCGCGCGGTGTCGTTGACGATACTCGATGAAACGTCGCATCGGGCGGCGACGATCGGGTTGGTGGGTTACTACACGCCGCTAACGCCGGGCGATGGATTGCACTTCAGCTACGAAACCGAGGTGACGCTGCCGGGCCGCGCTTACAATTATGGCTATTCTCAGGACGCCGGATATCGCACGATAGACTGGACCCAGGATCAGCATCTCGAGTCCGGATGGATTAACGCGCGCACGCCGGCGAACCTTCAGATTCGACGAAGCGAGAGCCGCCGCGAACGCATCGTGATTCGGCAAGAGCCCGATGGATCGCTTACAGCGGTCAACGGGCTGGGGGCCGCCGTGCGCGAACTTTGGGTCGCCGACGTCAAAGGAAGAATATACGTGGCGAGGGACGTCGCGGCTGGAGCGGCTGCTCTACTAACCGCGGCGCCAACATCGAACGCGGCCGCCCGCGTTGATTTCTTAAGAAGTCTGTACGACAACGACTGGACACAACTGGCGTCCGGTGCAGCAGACCCGGTCAAGTGGTTGAGGCCAGGCTGCTACGTCGCGGCGTTGGACTCATGCCCGTTTGTCGAGGAGGGACTTCGCGGCGTGGAAAGCCGGAGATGCGAAGCACTGGTTTACGGAATAATGAAAGAGTCTCCCGATGAGAATTGAAGTCTTGAATCTCAAGAAGTACTTTGGCGACACGCGAGCGGTCGACGATATTTCCTTTTCCTTCGCGGCCGGCGAGGTCGTTGGATTCGTCGGCCCAAACGGAGCCGGCAAGACTACGACCATGCGGGTCTTGGCGACTCTCGAAGAACCAACCGAAGGCGACGCCTTGGTGGATGGAGTCTCGGTGGTGCAGGAACCCGAACGCGCGCGGCGGCTCGTCGGCTATGTCCCGGACGCGCTCCCTACCCATCGCGACATCTCGGTTCACGATTATCTGGATTTCTTCGCCCGAGCATATGGAATCAAGGGAGCGAAGCGGCGCGAAGTTATCGAGAGCATCGAAGAGTTCACCAACCTGACCGGGATTCGCGGCAAGATGCTCATCGCGCTCTCGAAAGGCATGAAGCAACGGGTGAGCCTCGCTAGAGCGCTCTTGCATGACCCTCCCGTGCTGATCATGGATGAGCCCGCCGCCGGACTTGACCCGCGCGCCCGCGTCGAGCTCAGGGAACTCCTTCGCGAGTTGGCCGGCCAGGGCAAGGCGATCCTGATCAGCTCGCACATTCTCACCGAACTCGCCGAGATATGCAGCGGAGCGGTCATCATCGAACAGGGAAAACTGCGGATGGCCGGGACGATGAACCAGTTGTTCACTCAAAGCGTCCCACGCCGCCGCGTCTTGATCCGGGCGGCCGGCGGACTCGATGAGATGCTGCGCGACCTGCTTCAGACACCTGGGGTCGAGGAGGCTCACATCGCGGGCAACGAGATCGCCGTCGACATAAACGGAGAGGAAGACGCATGCGCGGATGTGTTGACCGCGCTCGTCAGCCGAGGCTACCGCATTATCGAGTTCAAGCACCAACGCGCGGGCCTTGAAGACATCTTCATGCGGGTCACGACCGGAGAGGTTCAATGACGCATCGAGAAGGACTCCTGGCCAGATTGGACGACCGGATCAATCCCATCGTCGTGAAAGAGATGAGGCAAGCGGTCAACGGCAAGTTCGTCGCATGGACGCTGGTGCTGTTGCTGGTTTTTCAGCTCGTTGCGCTTGGACTGTTTGTCATCAGCGGCGGCGATTTCTCGACGAGGACAACCGGCGGCCGCGACGCCTTTCTTATCCTGCAAGCAATCATGCTCGGCGCCTGTCTCCTGTTCGTTCCCGCCTACGCGGGTGGCAGGCTTGCGTTCGAGCGCTCGGACGCCAATGTCGATCTGTTATTCATCACGACCATTAAGCCGGTAGCGATAGTCGGCGGCAAGGTCTTTTGCGCTCTCGCCATCACGACGCTCATTTTCAGCGCCTGCATGCCGTTCATGGTTTTCACCTACTGGCTGAGAGGGATCGATCTTCCTTCGATATTCGTCATGATGGCGATCTGTTTCATAGAAGTAGCCGTGGCGATCAACATGGCTACGCTGATAGCCTGCCTTCCGTCGGGCCGCGTCATCAAGATCCTCTTGAGCATTGTTTTACTCTTCGCTTTCATGGTCTGCTTCTCCATTACAGTCGGAATGTCTTACCAGCTTGCAAGCTCGGGAATAGGAAGCAAGCTTCACAAATGGCAGTTTTGGGAGCCCGCATTAACGGTGTTGCTTATCAGCGGCGTGGTTATAGGTTTGCTGTTCTCGGCTTCGACCGCGCTCCTCACTCCCATCTCGGCCAATCGCGCGCTGCCCGTGCGCGTCTTCATCACCGCTACGTGGATCGCCGGTGGAGCCATCAGCGCGGTTGTTTGTTACGCCGACCACAGCCGCGTTCCACTTGAGGTTTGGGGATTATTGAGCGCGATCGTTTTCGCGGCCGCGCTCTTCGTCGCCGTCAGCGAGAGAGAAGCCCTTGGATCGCGAGTCGCTTTGGCGATTCCTCGGAATCCATTCCGCCGCTTGCTCGCGTTTTTCTTCTTTAGCGGAGCCGCGAGCGGCGTCACGTGGGCGGTCGCGTCCAGCATGCTGACTTACGCAGTCTTCGAGATTTTACCCCGGCCGTTCTCGGTTCGGAGCGGAGCGTCAAATGGAGTGCGGGTTTGGATCATCGGGCTGCCGCTGTACGCGTTCTGTTATTCGATGACGGCGGTGTGGCTCAGGCGAAAGTTGTTCAGCCGCCGCATAGGCCAGAGGCACACATGGGCTCTCGGATTGATCCTCCTGTGCATCGGCAGCATAGTTCCCTTCCTCGTAGGCTTCCTGGCGTTCTTCGGCAACTGGGGAAAGATAGAAGAAATCGGAGCCTGGTTTGTCTTTAATCCGTTCGCGCTCGGCATCGATAAGTTTCGAACCGTCTACCTGACCGTAGCCTTTATATGGGCGCTACTCGCCGCCGCCATGAACGCGAGCTGGATCGGCAATCAAATTGAGCCGTTTCGCGCGCCTGACCGCGTGGAGACTCTGAGTCTATGAACGACGGCTATGATTCCCACTTGAGGCATCTCGCCGCGGGTGAACAAGCCGGCTCCCGATTTGTACTCATGGCTCCTCGGCGCTCGCCTCTCGGGGTCGCGGGAGCGAACATAAGCAACCGGCCTGGCGCCTCATTGGAATTCCGCGATCATCGTGAATACCAACCCGGCGACGATCTTCGGCGAATCGACTGGAGCGCGTTCGCGCGAACCGACAGACTCACGGTCAAACTCTATCAGGAAGAAGTCAGCCCTCACCTTGACCTGTTGATTGACGGATCGAGGTCGATGGCGCTGGAAGGCTCGGCCAAACTCGAAGCGACGCTCGGATTGGCGGCGGTGTTCGCGGTTTCGGCCTCCAACGCCGGCTTCTCTCATTGCGCGTGGCAGGCTGGCGAAGGATGCCGGCGAATCGAAGGCGGAACGCGGCCTCCCTTGGAATGGGCGATGTTGGACTTCAGCTACAGTGGCAGCTTGTCCGATTCGCTCGCGAGAACGAGACCGCAATGGCGCAACCGATCGATCAGGGTGCTGTTGAGCGATCTTCTATGGCCTGGCGATCCATTGCTCACCTTGCATAATCTGTGCAGAGACGCCTCAGCGATCGTCGTTGTGCAGATTCTGGCGGCCGCCGACATAGAGGCGCCTGAACATGGCAACGTGAGACTTGTCGACTCCGAAAGCGGCGACCTGCGAGAGGTCTTCGTAGACGCTTCGACGGCGCGACGCTACACGGACGCTCTTGAACGTCACCGCCAAAACTGGAGTCGAGCCTGCCGGCAAGCGGGAGCCGTCATCGCTAGTATCGTAGCCGAACGCGTAGTGCAGGATTGGAAGCTGGAAGAACTTCTGGCGGCGGGGATATTGGGGGCGGTGTGAAGGGGGGTGCGGGGTTCGGAGTTCGGAGTGCGGGGTTCGGGGTGCGGAGTTTGGGGTTTGGGGTTCGGAGTTCGGAGTTCGGAGTTCGGAGTGCGGGGTGTGGAGTTCCGAGCGCTTAATGTGGAGGGTCGATTTTTGCGGCCGTTGGAAGGGTGAACAACGTTGTGTACCGGAACTCGTAGCCGTGAGGACCGCAGCCTCATCATAGTGACGGTGTACGCACTAAACGGAGGAATCATGATTTGCGAGTTTTGTGGCGGCAGACGATCAGGAAGGTGGCCGCGCAGCTTGGGGCGTTAGACCCGGGTTGCTTGGAACCCATGGGCGCCGGCGGTCCTGTTGTAAGCGATGCCTGGAAATATTAGACTGTCGCAGTGGCGAAGCTGGTGACGGAAGGCAGCCGGGATGTGCTCGTAAGGATCAAGCGTGCGGTCTTGGCTGGTCAATATGCGTTCAGCGAGAAGGCTCGATTAGAAATGGAGACTGACGGCCTAACGGAACTAGACGTAGCGGAATCGATCCTAAATGCCGTGGCCATCTTCAAGAAGCTTCGTTCCAGGAGTCCGAAACGCGTGCTTGCGAGAGAATACCCGCACTCCGAACTCCGCACTTTACATAATCCAGAGCACCAACCTGAACGGGCTGGCCATCTATACGAAAGGTAAGCTCGTCAAGGAAGCAGGCCAGGACAGCTATTACTTCCTGGTTTCATCCAAGAGAGCTTTGTAGCGAGAAGGATGACGATGCTAAAGATCAAGACATGTCCATCGTGCGGCTGGAATGAGATCAAGAAGGTCCGCCGTAACTGGATAGGGACCTATAAGGGTAAGTCTTACACGGTCCCTAACCTCCAATACTATGAGTGTGCGGAGTGCGGTGAGAGAATCTAGGTTAGTTACACGATTGACATTGATTGAAGAGTTTCTAACGTGCCATTTCCTTGACGTGTTGATTAAGAATTCTTGTGGCTAGGACTAGAACAAAGAGACGACAATGTTCCGACCGATTCCATCGGGCTTCAGCCGATGGAGATTCAGTTCCGACCTAACAGGAAACGACATGTTGCGACCGATTCCATCGGGCTTTAGCCGATGGAGGTTCAGCTTTGACCTAACAGGAGACGACACGTTGCGACCGATACCATCGGGCTTCAGCCGATGAAGATTCAGCTTTGACCTGACAGGAGACGATACGTTGCGACCGATACGTTCGGGCTTCAGCCGATGGAGGTTCAGCTTTGATCTAAACAGGACACGACATGTTGCGACCGATACGTTCGGGCTTCAGCCGATGGAGATTCAGCTTTGACCTAACGCGCCGCCAAGACGAGCGCATCGGAAGGGGCAAGGCTAAAACTGAAACTCCATCGGCTAAAGCCCGATGGTGTCTTTGAGGCTCGCGGACTGTCCGTTAGGCTAAAACTGAAACTCCATCGGCTAAAGCCCCAATCAATCATGTTTGCGAATGCACTCAAGAGTTCGATCAACGAGAGTCAGATCAACGGGCTCGGTTATCAACTGATGAACCGGGGCAAGCTACAGGAAGCCATCGAGGTTTTAAAGCTGAATGTCCGCGAGTTTCCAAATTCATCTAATGTTCATGACAGCCTCGGCGAAGCGCATATGAAAGCGGGGCAAACCGATCTTGCGATAGCGAACTACAAGAAGTCGCTTGAACTGAATCCACAAAACACAAACGCCGCCGACATGTTGAAGAAGCTGGAACAGCCTTCCAGGGCGGTGAACGCTAACGGACTGGATGCATACCTCGGCCAATACGACACGCCGATGGGCAAGCTCGCGGTCACGAGACAGGGAGACAGGGAGACAGGTTGTTCGCTCAACCGGAGGGAGACACAAAGGAGGAACTCGTCCCCCAGTCCGAGAATCGTTTCACGGTGCCCGCGGTAGGCGCGCAACTGACTTTTGTTAAGGACGAACGCGGGCAAGTGACTCGCGTGACGATTCTATTGGGCGGACAGGAAATGCAAGGAAAGAAGATCAAGTAAGACATTGTGTGTGGCAATGATTGGCGCGAGAAGAGGAACTCCGCCCGCTGAGATTCCAACAAACGAATAGTGGTGTTCGGCGGGACGAGTCTTCTCGAGTCGAATCTATCCTCTTGAATTTCAAAATGCGCCGCTGTTCTGGACTAGAGAGGGTTTCCTGGGAGCGGTGGCCAGAGCCAATAAGAAGTTGATAGTTGTATGCGTTTCAAGCAGTCTCGTCATCGGCCTCATCATTATCATGCTTCGCAAAAGGCGTCTCCGAAGCCTAACTGCAATGAACCGCCGAATCTGAGTGTGTGCTCCTGCTATTTACAGTAGACCAAATAGGAGGCGGGGTTCTATGAAGGGTTTATTCGGGCAGGATTGGATTGAGAACAGGCTCGATGCTCGCGCGAAATACCATCGGGTCCGCCGCCCGGAGCGAGAAAGGAAGACAAGGGACTGTTAGAATCGTACGACGTGTTCGGTTCGTGCTCGATGTTCAGGTATGAATAAGAAACGCATCTTCATATTGTACTCACTGCTATTGCTGGAGACTGTCCTCACGCCGGCGGAAATGCCGCACACAGCGGCACGGCCGGGTCAGGAGGAACGAAGACGGCAAATCTACGAAACGCGCGCTATTCACGACCCCGATGGGATCGGCAAGTTTTATATGGGCCGCGAGATCGCGCACGTGATGGGACACGAGGCCGCGGACTGGCTCGAACGCTCGGATCGCGCGGACACCGAGGCGCCCGATCAAGTCATCAAGCAAATGAAGCTGAAGCCGGCCGACACGGTGGCCGACATCGGGGCCGGTACGGGCTATTTCACCTTTCCGCATGAGCCGCGTGGTCACCCAAGGCAAAGTCTATGCGGTCGACATTCAACCCGAAATGCTCTCCTTCATCGAACGGAAGAAGAGAGACTTGAAGGTAGAGAATGTGGTTTCGATTCTGGGCAGCGAGGCTGACGTGAAGCTTCCCGATGAGGCCGTCGACGCTGTTCTTCTGGTGGACGCATATCACGAATTCTCCTATCCGCGTGAAATGATGAACAGCATTGTACGATGCCTCAAACCGGGCGGCCGCGTCATTCAAGTGGAATACCGGGGCGAAGACCCCGATGTGCCTATC
>JAHFUG010000383.1 GCA_023265195.1 Blastocatellia bacterium
AGGCGAAGTCGACCTTTACGGCGGCTTCGATGAAACCGATGAAGCCATTCTGAGCGCACTCGCCGATGACGCCATTACGGCCGTACAAAACGCGCGCCTTTGGGGGCTGGGCGAAACTCTTCGAAGGGTGGCGACGGTAGTCAGCTCGACGCTTGATCTCGATCAGGTCTTGCAGAAGGTCCTCGAGGAACTGAAAATGTTGATCCCATTTGATTCCGCTTCGATTCAACTCTTGCTTGAAGACGAATTGAAGGTTGTTGCCTGTGAGGGGTTCAACGACAACGACACGAAAATGGTCCTTCAACTTGCTTTTCCGAAAGGTGACCTCAAGTTTCCCAACTGCAAGGTCATTGACCAAAAGTTGCCTCTGTTGGTTCCTGATATGCACCAGTCCGAGTACACCCATTTCCGGGAACAGGCTGACGAATACCTGTCAGGACATATCAGATCGTGGCTTGGCGTACCGCTGGTTCAAGGCGACGACGTGTTAGGGATGCTAACGGTGGAAAGCAAAACCCCTGATCGATACTCCGATACACATGTCGACTTTGGCGTCGCGTTCGCGGGTCAGGTGGTGTCCGCAATAACCAATGCGTTGGTGCATAATCGAACCGAGAGCATGCTGGGTTACGTCGAGGGCCTCACGAAACAGTATGAGTTACAAACCATCTTGCAGAGAATAGTAGACGACGCTATCAACAAGCAGGGCGTGATTGGGGCTGACGTTGCAATTATCCACCTGTACGACCCAAGCAAGGGGGAATTCGACCCTAAGCCTTTCCATGCAGGAAAGCTTCGAGAGCCGGACAGAATCTACCTGCCCCTTGACCTGGAGTCAGCTCCCTACCAAGTTATTCGCCTGACGGAGCCGCTGATTCGCACCCATGCCGCTGAAGACAAGAGCCTGAATCGCACATTCGTGGGTCTTGAAGGGATCAAGTCCGTTGCGGCCTTTCCGCTGCTGGATGAGATGCAAAGAGTCGGCGTGATGTTTTTGAACTTTCGCGCCTATCGGAGTCTCTCATGGAACGACCTGGAACCGATGATGCACTTCGCTTCTGACGCCTCTCTTGCAATACAGAATGCTCGACGTTTCCAAGCTATGAATGAGCAGCTCGTCGAGACGCGAAACGCAGCCCTCGCCCTTTCGGCAATGTCGGAATGGGCCCATCGGGCAAAAGACAACACGTACACCCTTCGAGCCAGCTCGAAGACCTTGAAGATGACCCTGTCGAGTCTCAGTGCTAAGAACCTGGAGATTCTCGATCGAATTGACAAAGCGGCCGAGGAGATAGCGACTATCATTCCCGGCGCCCCCGCACGGCTTGATGAAAAGCAGACCGTCAACGTGAACAAGATACTGGAGACTGTTCGAGAACGGCATCTGACTCAGCTTCGCGAAAAGAACATCGAAGTCCTATCTGAAGTTAGCGAATTGCCCGACGTTGTGGCCAATCAATGGCTTCTTACGGAGGCGCTAGGCCACCTTGTACATAATGCCGTGCGAGCTATGAACAATGGCGGTCGGCTCTCCTTCGCCGGAGAGGTCAAAGCCGGGCGTGCGTATGTCACAGTTGCCGACACGGGCCCAGGAATTCCTCCGGAAAAAAGAGAGCATCTACTGAAGCGGAGAACGACGAGCAGCAACGGCCAAGGCCTGGGCTTAGGCCTGATATTAACGCGGCTTTACCTGAATGCGTGCGAGGGACACGTATCTTTTCGCTCGGGCGATGATGGCACGACCTTTGTCATTGACTTGCCGTTAGCACGCTGATCAAAGACCCGGAGACGCAACGATGTGCAAGTGTGAGCCCACGGTCCTCTTAGTCGACGATGAGAGGCCAGTGCTGGATTCGAATAGGGACTACCTCGAGGCCAACGGTTACCGAGTGTTCGCCGTACAGACGGCGGAGGAGGCCTTGCACTGCTGTGACCGCGAGATCATTCACCTAGCGGTCATAGACGTGCGGCTACGCGATGATCGGGATCCGGATGACTGGAGTGGGGTGCAAGAACTGGCGCGGTCCATGACATCATCCATTCCGAGAATCTTTCTGACCGCATATGGCGAGGATCCTGCGCGCGTGCGCGATGCTCTTCTGCCTGACGAGAACCTCCGTTTTGTCTGGAAGGTGGAAGGCCCGGATAAGCTCATCGAGGAAATCAAGGCTGCTTTTGACAACCACGTGCATCTCAACACCAACCTCGACATACGCTTTCCAAGGGGCGTGAAATGGAGGACGCTGGTGGAGGGACTGCGACAATTCACGGACGCGTCCAATGATGAAAAAGAGAAGGCGGAGCGAATCCTGGAGGACCTTACGTGCCGCCTTTTTCACAAGGCCAGTAGGGTTCAATTCTTGCGTCTCACACCCGGCGATAGCTCCTGCACCGTCGCTCTCGTACGCCCATTCTACGACAACAATGCCGGTACGGAGTTGGCAGTCAAGTATGCACTGAAACATAGCATTGCAAGAGAAAACACAAACTGCGAACGGTGGGTTAAGCCCTACGCCGGAATCCGCAGCACCCAATTGCAAGAAGGACCCGTCTGGTCGCGCGAAATGGGCGCCATCGCATACACCTTTGTCGGAACCGATGCCGAATCAGTCGAGGACTTCGCCTCCTATTATAAGAAGTCCTCGGTCCGCGATAATCAAGTAGCCGACTCAATCGAAGACTTGTTCGCGAACAGTTGCAAGAAGTGGTACGACGCAACGCGATCTCCGAATGACGCCGAAAGGAAGCCTCTCGATGTCTGGTATCGAGAGCAACTCAACTTTGTTGATGCTGAAGACGTCGATAGGCTCAGAAAGACGCTGCGCCATCTCCTGGAAAGCACCGTGGCGCGGACTCACGGTTTTCAGCTTCTCGACGGCGGTTTGATTCAAGTACGAATCGGCGACAGCAAGCCGCTGACACTGCCGAATCCAGTCCAGTTCGTTTTCGGCGATAACGGCAGTGCGGGCGGCAGAGACTGCTTTCCTGTTCCTTCGCGAGTCGCTATAACACATGGTGATTTCCACGGCGGCAACATACTGGTTGGCGAGCGAGGAAACACCTGGTTGATTGAGTTTTATAGGACCGGTTGGGGACCAGCCTTGCGTGATTTCGTGACGTTGGAAAGCGAGATAAAGTTCGATCTCATTGGAAGGGAGAGCTTGAGCGCACGGTACAATCTTGACCGCGCTTTGCTCTCTTCCAACGGGTTGAATGATAGGTTGTTTCTCGACGTGGAGCCTTCCGCCAAACAAATCCGTGCCATGTCCGCCATCCAGCGACTGCGAGAGATGGCCTTCCAGCTTACCGATACGGAAGGCATGACCGAGTACTATGTGGGACTGCTCTTCTCGGCTCTCAAGAGGCTGGATTCAGGATCAATTGAATCCCTTGCCGGGACTGAATCACCCAAACTAGTGCCCAAGTATCATGCGCTGTTGTCCGCGGCTATGATCTGCGAGAGGCTTGCCCTTGGAGATCGATTCCCGTCGTGGCGGCCTCAGGTCGCCGCCGAGTTTTTTGACAAGCCCCGGACTACCGCCACAGCGGATGCATTCTTCAAAAAAGCTGGATTCGCGACGAGGGCCTTTAGGACCGACTTAGTAGTTAGCAATAGCGCCAGTGCTGAGTGGGAGCCTTGCGGTGATATGTTCATAAAGTGCTTGTTGCAAGGGGAGAAGGCGGATAAGAGGGACGTGGTCGAAATGGAAAAGGAAAGTCTCGCACTCAGGGAAAATGGGAATTGGGTAGGCTTCTTGGTTCACTCGGAAGGGCTGGCGAAAGGCGCTCCGAGGCAGATATGGAAGGCGAAGAAAAAAGGAGTAGTGGTAATACCCTTGTACGTTCCCAAAATGCTCCAGGCGATTGAAAGCGGAGATCCGGATGAATGCTATTCTCAAGTGAGCGATCTGAAACATACTTGGGGGATGATGACCGATCCTTATGAGCGTGTGGACGCCACTTCGGACCCACAGTGGTTCGTAGGGCGGACTAGCATGATCAACGACATAATGGCGCAAATCAAAGGCGGGGGAAAGCCGGTACTGGTCTTCGGGATGCGCAGATCGGGCAAGACCGCGCTCCTTAACCAGATAGAATTGAAATGCCGGTCCGCGGGCTTCCCGACTTCACACTGGATGGCGAAGCGCGATGTCGGGTTTGAAGTTCTCCTCTACAACTTCATCTCTGATTTGAATGAGAGTATACGCCGTATGTATCCCAAAGCTGCGTTGTCACGACGAAGGGAGGTGAAAGACTACCAAGACAACCCGACTGCATCGTTCAAAGCAGATTTACAAGAGACGTACGAGGCTGTCGAACTGAATTCAAAGCGAGGTGCTTCGGGATCGCGTGCTCGGCTGGTATTGCTTCTTGACGAGTTGGACATAAAGCACTTCTTTCCTTGGAAAGAAGACAAAGACGAGCATTACCAGGAGTTCTCCAATCTATTTCAGGCCATCAAAGAAGTCACCGAGGTTTCATCCCATCCTTCCCTTTCACTCATTGTCGCCGCCGAGCAGGACTGGATTGATGGGACAAACCGATATCCGTGGAATGACCGCTTTCAAAACCCGATGTTTTCACGCTTTTTTCGAATGCCTCTCGATTTGTTGACGAGGAATGATGTCGGCCAGATGGCGAAGCTCCTAGGCGAGCTAGCGGGACTGGAGTACACCGAGGAAAGCCTTGATCGAATATATGCCGAAACAGGAGGGCATCCTCATGTCACTCGATGGCTATGCAGTTGCGTTTGGCGTCTCAGAGAGCGCCGTGGATTCAAGGGGAAGGTCGGACTGAGGGTTGTTGATTCAGCAGTTAAACTACTTCTTTTCGAGGCGGAGGGCGAGACATACAGGAATCATTTTGAAAACGTTTTTTGGTGGAACGATCTAAGTCCGGATATAGGCAGTGATCAGCGCGCGCAGTTGGAGTTAGCATCGAACCAACTGACTCTCGAAGGACCGTGTCTTGAAAAGGAATCGGCTCCCAATTCTACCATTAGCGAGGCTATTGATAGATTGATAAATCTCGGAATTGTCAGAAGGAGTGACAGAAACGAGATGCAGGGATATGAGCTTACCATCGCTCTGTATGCGCGATGGATTCGAAGTGAGAAATTAGGCATTGCTGAATCTTAACGATGAGGTGAGTGATGTCCCTCGGTGAAATCACCCGTTCGCCCTACACGCCAGGGGAACCTGTAGAAGACGATAAGGTATTCAAAAACTACAATCGCGTAATCGAGACAATCAAGACTCGCTTGCGGAATCCCGGATCTTCCTACGCAGTGGTTGGCGGGTTCAGGATGGCGAAAACGAGCGTCCTCAGGCGCATCCGGCGAGACTTGCTTAAGGCGCTTTCTGAAGACGCTATGCTGGCGCCCGCGCTCATCCCGATCTACATGGAACTACGCCCTCCTGGCGGAGAGGATCCGGGGAGGCTGCGACATCTATTGTGCGGAATCATGCGCAAAACACTAGAGGAAGTGCGGAGAATCGTACCGCCGTTTAGTTTCGATGATGCAAGCCTGCGTATCACGCGACCTTCGACGGGCGAAGTGAACGGAGACCAAGCTGACTTCTACTGTGATTTGAGGCAGGTAATCAAGGAATTGGCCCTCGATTGGCGAGTGGCGAGGATTGTGTTCCTGATTGACAGCATAGGCGCGCTTCCTGAAGACAACCTGCGAGTTAACTTTGCCAGGTTCATTTTGGACCTGATTGACCCGGGTGACCAGACCAAATTGAGAGTAGCTTTCGTATTGGGCTGTAATACGTTCCCCAGAACGCTACTTCCTACGCACGGCACGAGGGTATTAACCCTGGAGAAAGTGACGCTATCCACGCTGAAACGCAACGACAGTATTGGACTAATTCGAGACCCGTTGAGAGAGTATGCCGGTGTTGACTTGCCGCAAGATGTTGTTGAAGAGATACACCGTCAAACAGGAGGTCATCCTTACCTGATTCATTCATTCATGTATGATCTGTGGGATACACGTCACGGTGGTCAAATAACACTGGATGCAGTTCGCGCGAGAGCAGGCCGTTTAGTGGACGACCTGAATGAATTCGCTGCTCTTATCTTAGACCAAATTGGAGCTAACAGCCTGGCCGACCATTTGATCTCACTGATCTATCGACAATCAGATCCGTTGACTCTTGAGCAGATACATAGAGGACTGCCGGAAGAAATGAAAACGGTGCGACACGAGGTGTCAGGAACGCTTGAAGAGCTGGTCATGCTAGGCGCAGTGACAATGCATGAAGACAGCGTTAAGACGTACATTTCCTCCGGCGAGATTTTTCGACAGTGGTTTGCCAGGGCTGAGTATTATACACCAAAGATCGCGGGCAATAAGGGAATGGTGTTTCTCAGCTACGCAAGGGCCGATGAGGCGGAAGTGAAAGAGATGTATGTGAGGTTGCAACAGCGTGGGCTGCGCCCTTGGATGGATACGATAGACATCCTTCCCGGAGAGGACTGGGAACTCGCCATAAGCGAGGCCATCAGGAAGGCTGATTGCTTCATACCGTGTCTGTCCAAGAGGTCCTACAACAAACGAGGCGCGATACAGAAAGAGATCAAACAAGCTCTCGACATCTGGCTAGAGATGCTCGGAAACGACATTTACTTGATTCCAGTCCGGTTCGAGGCATGCGATATGCCGCCGCGATTGGCAAAGTTTCAACGTGCCGACTTATTCGAAGAAGGTGGATTTGATAAGCTGGTCGAAGCGATTCTCGAAGGGATAAGACGACGAAGCGAAGAATAAGGGCGAATCAGGATGAATGGCAGCGCACCGCGGTCGAGCAATCTGCCTCTGAGCTACCGTCGTTCGGAGATGGACCTTGTTGCACGATCGGTTCGAGCCGGCGATTCAATCTCGATCGTCGGCGTAAGCGGCATGGCCAAGAGCAATCTGTTTCGTCACCTGTTCGACGTGGACGTAAGAAAGCAATTTCTGGGCGATGAATGGCGGCGATATATTTTTGCCGGCGCCGACGCCCACGGCCTTGGAGAACTGTCCGAACGAGCGGTTTTCAGATTCCTGTTGGAACGGCTGCTGATAGGTACGCGAAGTGACGATCTCGCCGACGAAAGACTTTCCGAAGTTGAGGGACTGTACGATCAAGCAATGCGCTCGAACGATTCGTCGGCCGGAGAACGAGAGTTCGCTCAAGCAGTGAACGTCGTCGTAACCTCAGGCTACCGCCTGCTTCTCGCCATCGATCAGTTCGACGAGGTGTACAGGGCGCTGTCGCCCCAGTTTTTTGTCAACCTTCGCCACCTCAGAGACGAGCACAAGTATCAGGTATCGTATGTCGTTTTCACGCGCGATACACTTCCCGCGATTCGCTGCGATCCTGAATTCGAGGAGTTCTATGAGTTATTCTCGCCCAACGTCATAGGCCTAGGCCCATACAAT
>JAHFUG010000681.1 GCA_023265195.1 Blastocatellia bacterium
GGATTCGATCGGCTTTGTCCAGACCCAACGCAAGCGCTATCTTCTCTCGCGCCTCGCGCGCCCCAAGCTGATTGGCTATTGCAACTCCGACAACGGCGAGAACGATAAGAATCGACGCCAACAGAAGACGACTGGACGGTTTCATTGAAGAAGTACCTCCGAGCTTGATCACAGGCGCTTCGCCGCGGAAAAGCTGACCACGATAGTAGCAAAGGGCGGTTTGCGATGGCAAAGGAATCGCCATCCTGGCCGTCCTCGAAATCCTTGGGCCCTCCCACTGCGCGGCAGGAGTGCGACCAGGAACTCCCTGCGCACATCAGGCGGCATAACGGCAACCGCAAATGCCAAACCAGTCGGAGGGTTAGCGATATTGAGCGTGGCGACTCAGCGCATGGATCGGCTGGAACTCAACCGCGCTGCCGCGGCGCTACTACTACTACGTAGCGAGCGACCTCATACCGCCGAATTCCGGCCCGAAAAAACTTGACTCATTTGTGAACTTCTTGGCGGTCCAGGGTCTCTATCGCGGCGCTACCGCAGTTGGCGTTTCGTTGCAGGACTGAAGTCAATCGACCGCTACGTGGCCACGGAGCCCGACCAGTAAAGAATGGCCGACTTCGATTTCGCGGGCCGATGGCGTGCAAAACAGGTGTGTTTGGCGAAGAGACTACTCGGCTTCCATACCGCCGCTTACAAGACTGACGCTATCCGAGAGTCCAATACCATGACGACCAAGAGGACGGGCCCGGCGAGCTAATCTGTTTCAAGGAGTTAGTCGTTCTACCAGACTAGAGGATTACTCCCGGTCCCTTGCATTCTTCTGAAGTCGCGCTCGGAGCGCTCGCGCAGCAAGATCCCACGCAAGCGATGGCGCTTCCAATGTCACAACCCTCGAAATGGAAGGCGCAACTGCCGGAACATGTCATCCCGCAACTGCAGGTGCATGACGACAACGTCGCTGTCACGGGACTCAATTCGCTTAGGGCCGCGTTGGTCATCCCAAACGTCCGTTGGTTGGAATTCTCCACTCGACCGAATGCGGTCAGGCCCAATAGAATAACTACAGCACAGAGAACCGCTGATCTGCTCATATCGATATTCTCCTGTTAGGGCGGAAGGGACCAGTCTTTAGTTCGAGCCTGGAGGCGCTGTCCATTTCGTGCCGTCGTCGAACTCCACCATGCCTACGATTACCCTCAAGTTCGAGGCGGCGCCGGGGAGCCATGATTTTGGAGAATCCAAACCAAGCTGTCTCAAACGGTTCACGAACTTGCCATCCTCGTGAACGTGAACCCGTTCGGCCTGAAGCCACTCGGGCGAGGTTACCTTAAGAGCCGCGTTGGGAGTGATCGAAAGGCCTCTCTTCAGAACACCGTACCAACTGTCTGGTCGATCAGCCGAACTCTGCACCATGACTGCGAATGCCTTGATTGTTTTTTCCGATGTATTCAGCAGCGTAACCTCCGGGTAGGTGGCTTGAATGGGATGTTTGGCCACTTCGCCCGCAAGCTTGCTTAAATCGTCTCCGGAAATTTCTTTTACCGTCGCTTCCTGAATGTGAAGCGGGCTGCCGTCGAGATCCTGGCTATGTATGGGAATGGGACTCGCCGCTTTCAACTTCTTGACGATTCTTTGCTTTTGCCTGTCATCCAGCCCGGCATTGTTTTGCGCATTCAAGTTGGATAGCCAGCCAGCAGAAAACAGCACCACAATAGAAATCAGGACAGCTCTTCGCATCATAACCTCCCCTCGAATTAGTTACCAAAATAGCAACAAACAAAAGGTGCGAAAGAGAGTGAAACCATCGCACGTTCGCGGGATCATACGTCGGCGAACGGTAACAAGTCAACACAAGATTGATGCGAATAGTTACATTCATGCCGTCAATTCAGTGATGTCGTTTCCGTTTCGGCTTACCACGCGGCGTGATTACGAGTGGGACTTCGTTTATGGTAATTGGCTGACAGGGCAAGGCGTCTTCGGGGTGACGCGCCGACTCTAAGTAACACCTCACTCTAGTGAGGTGTTACTCGAAGCGCGGGTGACATACTACCGTTTCAACGGTCCCCTCGAGCGGAATAAACTGTCAAAAGAGTTCGGTGGAAAATGACGCCTTTGGACCACTTTGATGAATAAACCGGAATGTTAAATGCAAGGAGGCGAGCCCCACTTTTGATCTCAACCCGCTTCCGGTCTACCTAGCCTAGCTCCGTTGTTTTGCCTACATCATTGCGGATTGATAGAATCACTTTCTTTCCCAATAACCCGGGGTTTCAAGACCGACGATGGCCGACTACAACGCCGACGCAATAGAAGTATCGTCAACGTTCGACAGGCTATTAAAGAGCGCCGAGATCGAGCAGCTTATCGCCGAACTCCGCGCTGGAAAGCGGGCCATAGTTTTGTCCGGTCTGGCGGGAAGCGCACGCGCTCTGGTGATAGCGGCGATCGGCCACGTAACGGGACGCGACGTTGTGTTCATCACCCGATCCAATCAAGAGGTCGAAGAATTCCGATCCGACGTCGAGTTCTTCTACTGCGCGGTCAATGGCCTCGAATTCGCCGGCGACAACCTCATCA
>JAHFUG010000384.1 GCA_023265195.1 Blastocatellia bacterium
AGCCTTCGACCCTATCTTCCGGCCTTTTTACTGGGAGGACGTGGAGTTGAGCTACCGCGCCTGGAAGCGAGGATACACGGTCAAGTATGAGCCGCGCTCGATCACCTGCCACATGATCTCGTCAACGATAGGAAAGCTGGACCGGAGTCACACTCGCCGAATCCAGGAGCGAAACCGATTGATGTTCAACTGGATTCATCTGCACGGCCGCGGCATGCTCGCGCGCAATCTGCTGTGGGTGCTGCTGCTCGGCGTTACGGCTCCATTCAGGCTCAGGCCGGGTTTCTTAATCTCACTGGCGGCGGCGGTAGCAAAGCGAGGCCAGATCCGAGAGCGCCGCAGCCAGGAAAAGCAGGCGTCGTTCCGAAGCGACACGGAGGTCCTCGATCTATTTCGTTCATTCGCGGACCGCCCCGACATCAGGACCTTCGATGACAGGAAAGAAGAGTCTCTCGCGAAGAAGCAAAGATCGGGGCAAAGCCGCGAAGCAGACTTGTAAGAAAAAGAGAATAGCCGCATACGATGAACCGTCTGGAGTCCGCGTAGACCACGGGGGGCGGAGCCGCAACAATAAGCCCCAGCGAACGAAACACGAACGAAGAATCTCGTTTTTCTCGGCCGGCTTCTTTGCGGCCTCTGCGCCGATCTTTGCGTCTTGCGAGAAACTCTTTCTTCGCGATTCCGTGTGGGGCATTTGGGAAAGGCAAGAAGGCGGCCCTTGAGCAGGCAGCGCTTGAACTATCCCCACACTCCCGAGACTGTGTGGAAATTCCAAATCCCACCCACGGAAGAGACTGTGTGAAATCACGAAATCCCCCACACGGCAGTGTGGGGATGGTTCAAGCTCGACCTACATAAAGGCCGCCTTCTCCCTTCCCCAAATCCCACCCACGGCAGTGGGTGGATCGTTCAAGCATAACCTACACACAGCGCGGGGGTCCTTCCGTCTCCCAAATCCCACCCACGGCAGTGGGTGGATCGTTCAAGCGCAGCCTTGGTTGCGGCAAGCCCCTCAACCCGCCCCCGGGGAGAAGAGGAAGAGGGAGGGTGCCGTCTCCGCATGTAGGCTGAGCTTGAACTATCCCCACACTCCCGTGTGGGGGATTTGGGAAAGGCAAAAAGGCGGCCCTTGAGTAGTGGATCACCGCCGATTCAGTTGTGGGTGCGCCGGGATCAAGCCGATTCGTTAACGTCCGCGCCGCAGCATTGCATACACCGCGGGCGTGACAACCAGCGATAACAGGAGTGCGAAGGCGAGACCGCCGATAACCGCGATTGCAAGCGGCTGCAGCATCGCCGCGCCCGAGCCTAACGCCAGCGCAAGTGGAAGCATGCCCAGCATCGCCGCCAGCGAGGTCATAAGCACGGGCCTGAAGCGCCGCCGACCCGACCGTAGCAGAGCCTCTCGCAACGTGTCTCCGGCTGCGAGATGGTCTTCAACGGCGTCAAGCATGAGGATTCCATTCTTGGCGACGATGCCGATCACCATGATCATTCCCATCTGCGAGACTACGTTGAGCGTCGAACCGGTGACTAGTAACGCGGCAAGAACTCCGCTCAACGCCAGCACCGCGCCGGTCATTATCGCCATCGGATGGGAAAACGAGCGGAACTCGATCAGTAACGTGACGAAGACCAGCGCTATGGCAAGCCCCAGCGAGAGAGCAAGCTCCCTGAAGCTCGCCTGTTGTTCGCGGTAAAGACCGCCGTATTCGATCGTCATTCCGGGCGGCAGCTTTACCTCTTTAGCGAGCCGCGCCTTGATAGCGTCGACCGCGCCGCCAAGATCGATTCCGGACAGCCGCGCCGTGACCGCGACCGTTGTGCGCAGCCCGTCGCGTGCGATCTCCGCCTGACCTTTGTCGTATTCGACGTCGGCTACCTGATCGAGCCGAAACAGCGCGTTCTTTGAGGGTGATCGAATCTGAAGCCCTTTCAACGCTTCCAGCGAGGCCTTTGCCTCGGGCGGCAACAAGACCCGAACGTTGATTACGCGGCCCTGCTCGAGGATCACCGAATTCGCGTCGCCGGTCATAGCCGTCTCCAGCGTTTTTGCAATGTCGGACGGCGTCACGCCGAGTTGCGATGCGCGCAAAGGATCGACCTTGAAGGTGATGGCTGGACCGCTCACTACTACGCCGTTGAAAGCGTCCACGATGCCGGGCATCTTTTCGATCACGCCGTGAATTTCTTCCGCCTTTTGATATAGCGCCGCGGTGTCTTCGCTGAACAGTTTGATCTCAATCGGCTCGGGCGAGCTGGTCAGATCGCCGATCAAATCGCCGAGGATGCTGAGGAATTCGAGCTTCCGGAGACCCGGCTCGGACGACTCGATCTTCTTCCGCAACTCGTCTTTCACTTCCTCTGTCGGCCTCCCGTGATTGGGCTTGAGCTTGACCAGAAAATCGCCGGTGTTAGGCTCGGTGATTTGAAACCCTAGCTCGAGACCCGTGCGCCTCGAATAACTTTCGATCTCGAACTCGGGCTCGCTCAGCAGTTGTTCGATGTGCCTCATAATGCGATCCGTTTCGGAGAGCGACGCGCCTGGTTGAGCCGAGTAGTCGAGCACAAACGCGCCTTCGTCGAGTTCGGGCAAAAATTCCTGGCCAAGCGCTTTGTACGCGAAGTACGAACCCGCAAGAACGGCGAGACACACGCCGAGCACAACCTTACGATTGTCCAGCGCGTTCCCGAGCAGCCATTCGTATTGGCCCACAATGGCGCGAAGAATTCGTCCGTGTTCCGCTTCTTCTTCGCGTTCATCGGCGAGCATTTCTCTTTGGCCGGCAGTCATCCGCGGATCATCTTCCGCGCCATCGCGCGGGAGCGAATCCGGGCCGCCGGCGCGGCGCCGCGCCTTGACGAATATCTCCGCAAGCGCCGGCGTGAACGACAGCGCCAACACGAGCGAGGTCATAAGAGCGACGGCCATTGTCAGCGCGAGCGACCGGAAGAACACGCCCGTCACGCCCGTGAGCAGGGTAAGAGGCAAGAAGACCACTACAGGCGTTATTGTCGAGCCGATTATTGGAATCGTGATTTCAGAGACCGCCGCCTGCACTGCTTCACGGCGCGACTGCCCGCGCGAAAGGTGGGTAAAAATGTTCTCGACGACGACTATCGCATCGTCGATCACCAGCCCTATCGCCGCCGCGACTCCGCCCAGCGTCATCAGATCAAAGCTCAGCCCCGCAAGCCACATCGCCACGAACGTCGTGAGCACCGTCACCGGAATCACCAGTGTCGCAACGAAAGTCGTGCCCCAGTTGCGCAGAAAGCCGTACAAGATCGCGACCGATAGAATAAGTCCGATCAGAATCGAGTCGCGCACCGACTTTATGGAGTCTCGAACGAGAATGGATTGGTCGTAGAACGGCTTGATGTGCACGTCCTTCGGGAGCAGCGGCCCCAAGGCGTCCAACTCCGCTTTTGCTTCATCCACCACGGCGACGGTATTGGCGTCGGGCTGCCGAGTTATGTTGAATAGCACCGCCGGACGGCCGTCGGCGGTCACGATAGTGTAGTTGGGCGCCGAGCCTTGTCCAACCGTTGCGACGTCGGCGATAGTCACCGGCGCGTTGTTAACTGCCGCCACGACTATCCCGTTCAGTTCCTCCGGCTTTTTCGCAAGACCGCTCACAAGCGTGAGCTCGAGTTGATGGTTCTCCTCCAGCAAGCCGGGAGAATCAATGATATTGGCGTTTCGAACTGCGTCGGCGACCTGCTGCAAGGATACGCCTCGAGCGTTGAGACGAGCCGCGTCTACGGTGATGTGGTATTCGCGCGTCTGGCCGCCTGCTATGCCGACGCCGGCGACGCCGGGAAGCCTCGCCAGGCGGGGCCGGATGGTGTAAGCAACAAGCTCGCGGAGGCTGGCCGAATCCCGCTCCTTGGATGTGATGCTGTAGCCGACCACCGGAAAGATCGCGAAGGTCAAACGGTCAACGCGCCGTATGGCGGCCGTCGGCGGCAGCGACGAGGCAAGCTGTGAAAGGCGCGCCTGAACCAGTTGCAGCGACTGGATGATATCGACCTTCCAATCGAAGAAGAGGCTGATCTGGTTTGCGCCGCGCTGCGTCGTCGAGCGAATGCGAACGATGCCCGGAACGCCGTTCATCGCCTCTTCAATCGGACGCGTAACCGACACGAGCATCTGCTGCGCGGGCACAACGCCATTGTCGACAATGATGACTATTCGGGGAAAATTAGTCTGCGGAAAGATCGATACCGGGAGCCGAAACGCCGAGTAGATTCCCGCGGCGCATAACAAACCGGCGAGCAGGATCACCGCGCGCGATTGATTGGAGACAACGCGCGCGAGACTCACTTGTCCTCCTCGTTGCCCGCGCCCTTGCCGTCACCTTTATCGTGGCCGGCTTTGCGCTGATTCGCCTCGGCCCTGGGTTTCTTTTTATCTTCGCTTTCTTCCTCAGCCTCTCCCTCGTTGACCTGCACCTTGGTTCCGTCCGGCAGAGCATAATTCCCTTCGATGACTACCGTGGCGCCTTCTTCCAGCCCCGAGATGATCTGGACGTGATCGGCCGAGCGGATCCCTACGGTGACTTCTTTCTCCCGCGCGACGGACTGCTCGTCCACCAGCATCACTTTGCCTTTATCGGAATTGGTGGCGTCGAGAGAGACGGCTGAGACCGGAACAATCAGCGCATTTGTCTCCGTCTTCGCTGAAGCAGTGATCTTTGCCGCTCCGTCGGCTCGCAGTCTCCCGCCTTCGTTTTTGAGAGTGACCCATACTTCGACGGCGCGGCTCTGCGAATCGCTCGATCGGCTTACGAGCGAGATGCGGCCGGTGAGCGTCTCGCCCGGGCGGCCCTGGGGTAGCACAGCGGCCGCGTCGCCGACCTTCAATTGGCCGGCGACGTTATCGGCGAACGGCGCCTTGATGATTACTTCGCTCACGTCGGCTACGGTGAATAGCTTGGCGCCGGCGGCGGCGTACTCGCCCTGGTATTGAAACTGTTCGGTGATGATCCCTGAAAATGGCGCGCGGATCGTTGCGTAGCTCAATTGAGTATCGAGCGCGGCCAGCCGCTGTTGCGCCTGCTGGATCCGCGCCGCGGCGAGCGCTCGGCTATTCGGGCTCGTAGCGGTCTGGTGCAATCTGGCGGCGGTTTCCGACGCGTGAAGATCGTTCTCGGCCGTCGTGAGCGCAAGCTGGGAAGCCTCTATCTCTTTCTTTGAGATTCCGCCTTGTTCATAGAGCGTCCGTCGGCGGTCATAAGTCGCTCGAGCGTTCGCGACGTTAGCTCGGGCGTCACGCAAAGCTCTTTCATCCTGAGAAGCTGTTTCCGGGATAGTCCCGCTGGTCAACAGACGGGAGGCCGCATCCGCCTCCTCCAGCGCCGCGGCGGCTTCCGCCCGTTGCGCTTGAATATCGCGAACGTCGAGTGTGGCGACGACGTCGCCGGCCGCCACCTCCTTATTTCTGACGAGAGCCATCTGCTTTATCTGAGCATTGAGTTTCGAGCTGACGACGGCGATCTGCCGGGGAACGATCGTTCCAACCGCCGACACGTCCGATGAGATAGCACCCCGTTCGGCCTTCGCCACGCGGACACTGACGACGATAGATCCGGCTTCATCCGCCTCGGCCTTCTTCCCGCCTTTCGCTAAACGAATGATCGCCACGCCGGCGACTAAAACGAGCAAGGCGAAGATCAGCCAAACGCGGCGTTGGCTCAGAGACGACCCCTTGGCCGGTCCGTACTGCGCCGGCTCGGCAGCGGCCGGCGCGGAATCACGTGTCGTCCGCTCGTGTCCTTCCGGCAGTCTTGCTTCCTCTTCTTCTTTCATTGTCCCGCCGCCTGCGCGAGCCGCGCGCGCGCTACTTGATAATCGAAGAGCGCTTGATACAGAGTCGCTCTCTGCGTGGCCAGGATGGTCTGTGCGTCGGTCGCTTCGAGAATCGGCGCCTCGCCCGCTCTGTATCGAGCAATCGAGGTTTGAACGTTGCGCTCGGCGTCGGCGACGCTGGCCTGCAAGAGCCCGACCCGAGTCGCGGCCGAAACCGCCTGCGTCCGCGCGGTGTAGAACTGTTGAGCGAAGACGCGCAACGCGAGCGTTCGCTGTGACTGGGCCGCTTGCGCCTTCAGTTGCGCCTGCCGCTGACGGCTTCTGCTTGCGCCCCAATCGAAGATGGGAATCGTTATGCTGACGCCCGCCAGCAGTCCCGAATGCATTCTCAGCGTGTCCGCCTTGAACGAGCCGGTGTCGAATCCGCCGTTGACGAAATAAGAGACTTGAGGCAGCCGCTCGGCTCGGGCGATCTTCACGTCCTGATCCGCGGCGCGGCGTTCCGCTTCCAGTTGAGCGAACTCAGGCCGGCGCGTAATCGCGGTTTCGGCGTAGCGGTCGAGTTCGTTCAGGTCGGGCGGCGCTATAACCAATTCACCGGCGGCGATTGCAACATTGAAGTCATAACCAACCAACGCGCGCAAGACGCCGGCGGCGGCGCTCTCGCCGGATTTCGCCTGCTCCAATTCATCTCGCCTGCTCGCCGTTTGGAGCCGCGCCCGAGTCAGGTCGACTTCGGCGACTTCACCCGCGTCCTTCAACAGCTTGGTGATGCGCTCGAACTCTTCGGCGGCGGCCAGGCTCAATGCGGCCGAACGGCGCCGCGCGGAAGCGAGCCCGAGCCCATAGTACGCCTCGTTAACGGCTTGAACGAGAGCGCGGCGGGCGACTTCGGTCCCCGCTCGCGCTGCGTCAAGCAACGCGGAATTGCGCCTTAGAGTTGCGCGCAACCGGCCGGCGAGATCGAGATCTCCCGTTACCCCGGCCAGCGCCTCGTACTCGGTAATCGCGTTGCTCGCGATGAAGCTGAACTTGTCAGCGGACTCAGCCGGGCGAGGGCCCGACGCGGGTGAGTTATAAACGTGCGAGAGCGTGCTTACCACGCGCGGCAACAACGCGGCCCGCGCTATTCTGACGTCTTCGGCTGCGGTCAACTCGGCGAATCGGGCCTGCTGGTAGCTTGACGCCTGTGCGAGCGCCAGTTTCACGGCTTCGTCAATCGTCAGAAGACCGGGAGGTTTTGCGGATGACTGCGAAGTTTGTGTCGAAGTCAGAGAGGGAAGCGTTACGTCAGGGTTATCCAGCTTTGGAGCTTCGGCCTTGCCGGTCTTGACCTCGGATAACTCCTGCCCCAGCGTTCCCGTTACTGCGATCAAGATAAAAACAGCGGCCAATGCAATAAAGCAAGGCCGATAAGAGGGCCGGTTTGATTCGGCCTGATTGGTCGATGTCATAAGCCGATGTTGGGGCGCTCGCCTTTGGAGAAGCCCGTATTCTATAGACGGAAGATGAATAGAAAATGAACAGTGAGGTTTGGGCGAAGT
>JAHFUG010000682.1 GCA_023265195.1 Blastocatellia bacterium
GTGCGCCATCAAGGGCCACGAATCACTAACGTGAGAATCGGTGTTCCACTTCGGGAGTCTCCCAGGATCTTCTACGATGCAAGAAGCAAACGGCAATCCAGAGATCAGGTTCGACATGTCCTGCCGGACGGCGTGATGCGAATCCGCCACTTCGGCTTCTTTGCCAACCGCTCCAAGAAGAAGAACCTCGCTCGCTGCCTCGAGTTGATGGGCGTTGAGCTTGATACGGCGAACGCCCCGCCAAGTCGGCTCGTGACCTTATGCTCGAAGTGACCGGAGTCGCTACTTCGCTGTGTCCGGTCTGCAAGACAGGCCGGCTTGTCGTCGTATCTTGCATTCTCCCGAAGTTTGCTGGCGCCGGCAGACCGAAGGCCGGCGGCATTTGAGCACAGGAATGTTCTGCTGGCCGCCGCCTCCTCGCACAATCGCCGATTGAAAAAAGCCTCTTCCTTTGATTATGGTAGCTCGCAATACCAATCCGCTTTACAATCCCCATAGAACGCGGTAAGTTGGCGCGTTGGAGCGAGCGGTTCGGTTCAACAGGCTTTATCCGCAATGCCGGGTTACCTGTCGGATGCGCCCACTCGGCATTGCGGATAAAACCATTTGGGCATCAATCACCTAGCGACCTCGGTTTATAAGGAGAACGCGATTGAAAAATGCAAATGAGACTCCTATGAATATAATGAATGTACGAACCCATGCAAGACTTGCCTATGCTCTAGTTTTTGTCTCGGCCGTATTGCTCAGTTGTACGTCACCCGCAAAGCAATCGCAACAGAGCAACTCAATAGTTTCTAATACACAACAACCAGAGGATACAGGCCAATCAAAGATCAAGCCAACTCCACCATCCTCTGATGTCCAAGTACCATTGCTAAAAGACATCGCGGAATTCTTCCCTATGGCTCCCGGCACTAGGTGGGTTTACAACATCGAAGTACGAGAAACAGATCCTATAACGTTACAGCAAATAATGTGGCAGGTAGGCAATCGGATAGCGATTGTTCACGATAGAAGTCGAATCCATGTTTCTCAATATAAACCTGGGAGCACGTTCGCCCTAGCCATTAAGATCAAAGGCCCTATAGCCAAACCGATCTCTCTAAGTCCTCTTGGAGAGGAAACAACGATTGTGGAAAAGATAAAGGGTGCAAAAATGAATATGGTAACCTATAACCTTTATCAACTTGATGGCTTAGAGATCGAAATTGAGGCAGACGAGCTTCATATTTTTCCGAAGGACCACCAAAATATTGTTTGGCAAATACTAGGTGGGAACTTCGAACCGCTAAGGATACTTGAGATAGTAACCTACTCGCATAAAAACTCTGATGTACGCTCACCATCGGGCCAACGGTTGTCACCAAATCGTGATGGCTACTCCCAAAGATTGCTCCTTTTCTATGGCGGTTCTGGAACCGAATTGGAAATGGAAAGGACTTCAAATGACGGCCTGCTATACAATGGCGCTTATTTTAAAGTTTTCCAGAATGAAGAACTACAGTGCGTCCACTTCCGCAGAAATGTCGCGTCAGCAAATTCGGAAGAACAAGGTGAGTATCAGCCCGGCTTTACAGAAGATTTGTGGTATGCAGAGGGGAAAGGGCTTGTAAGGCTTGAACAGAAGGTGGCTGGGAAACCCTCTATGATTTGGACACTGGCTGATTTTTCGCCCGGCAGAGACCAATAGCCAGTTGAACTCAGACACATAAAGCGCAGGCAAAATGATAAAGCCTCGCCAAGGCTGAGATGCCTAACGTATTAAGACTTCGTGTGGCGCGGCGGTAGGGTCAACACAGGCAAGAGCCACGTGAGCCGCCACACAAGTCTTGTTGAACTAAGCCGGATTGGGAAGAAAACAGTAGAGTTCAGTTTGGAGTTTCAATAAAGGGCCGAGCCGTTGTCAGGTAACGGTCAGCCGCGCCATTAACAAACTGGCTCAATTTAATCGGGACTCGGTTGTCGGTTCGGATGCGGATAATCTGGTCATCCGTGGATTCTACGGCCGTGGCTGATGTGTTCCGGCCGTCCGGGTCGGCTGCTTTGTTGATCATCGACAACAGGCTTCCCACAACGCCGACGATCAAACCTGGCGCCTGCTGGTTGTCGCCGGCCAAAGGCGACATTCGTAATGGGTGGTGTTGAATGTTGGTCACGTCGTTGTCCTTGAGACGGTCAAGGCGGCTGTCGGCTCAGAGGGCTGAGTCTGCGCACGAATAACAGTTCGCCCCCACACTGCGGGCAAAGCCGAGGTTCGGGTTGTTCTTGCTGGTCTTGTTGTTCTTGAGGCGGTTCAGCGCTGGTTTTTGTCCGGCCGGCGCCGAGCAGTTCTCGGGCTTTGGGCAGATGCGAGTGGGGCATCCGATCGGCGTACTTCGCTCGATACCGCGGGCCATGCAGCCGGAAGATCTCGGCTACCTCGATCATCAGGGTCGGCCTGTTTTCACAGATCAGTCATGACCCGATTGATGACTTCGGCCCCGAGTTGTTCAGCTCTGGCGGTCAGATGCGTGTAGACACTGGTCGTGGCCGGAGAGTTGTGTCCCAGCCACTCTTGAATCAGCCG
>JAHFUG010000071.1 GCA_023265195.1 Blastocatellia bacterium
TCGCTTGATCTCCGCGCTGGCTAAGCGCCGCCGGACGAACATAGTCGGTAGGTAACTCCAAAGCGGCGGGCGCGTCTTGCAACTGGGCGGTCCAGTAGCCCAACTGCTTTTCCAGAACCGTTCCCGTCAGCCATGCGCGCTGCCACGCGCTGTAGTCCACGTACTGAATCTCTAACTCCTTCAGCGGCGTTTCTTCCCCTTTTTCATACGCCCCGTACAACTCCGACGCTTCCCTCACCAGCACTCCCAACGACCATCCGTCCGATACTATGTGATGCATCGTCAGCATCAATACATGTTCCGCCTCTTGAACTCGCACCAGCTTCGCTCTGATCAACCGCCCGCTCGCCAGATCAAACGGCTCCCGCGCTTCTTCTTCAGCGAACCGCTCCGTCTCCGCTCCTCGCTCTTCTTCTCTCATCCACCTCAGGTCGATCTTCTCCAACTCCACTCTGACCTCTTCCTCTATTACCTGCCGCGCTTCTCCTTCCTCCGCTATGAACCGCGTCCGCAACGTCTCGTGCCGTCTCACGATCTCGTTCAGACCCTTCTCCAATGCCGCGGCGTCAAGCTTCCCTTCGATCCTCACCGCTCCCGCCACGTTGTAGGACGACCCGCCGGGTTCGAGCTGATCCAAAAACCATAGCCGCTGCTGCGCGAACGATAGCGGCAACTCCCCTTCCCGAGAGATTCTCTCAATCGCTCCCTTCTCCTCTCCTCCTCTCGCTTCTTCCACTTCACGCGCCAACCCCGCAACGGTCGGCTTCTCGAATATCACTCGCAACGGCAACTCAACTCCCATCCTCTTCCTGATCCGCGCCATCACCTGCGTCGCTATTAACGAGTGACCTCCTATCTCGAAAAAATTATCCTCGACTCCCACTCGCTCCACTCCCAGCACTTCGCCCCATATCCCCGCTATCATTTCTTCGATCGCCGTTCGCGCGGCTACGTACTCTCTGTGTTCTTCTTCCTTGCCGGCGTCCGGCAACGCGCGCCTGTCTATCTTCCCAGTCGAGGTCAACGGCATCTCTTCCAACGCTACTATCACCCCAGGCACCATGTATTCAGGCAAGCGGCGCCTCAATCCTTCCTTCAACTCGTCGGTCCTCACTCCTCCCCGCGTCACCACGTACGCCACAAGCCGCTTGTGCCCTGCTACGTTTTCTTTCACAACGACCACCGACTGCGCCACGCCTTCATGTTCCCCCAACGCCGCTTCGATCTCTCCCAACTCGATCCTGAATCCCCTGACCTTTACCTGATAGTCCTTTCGCCCAAAGAACTCGATCTCCCCGTTTGGCAAAAACCGCGCAAGATCTCCCGTCCCGTACAGGCGTGACTCCGCGCTGTTCACGAATGGATCCGGGACGAACACTTGTGAGGTCCTGATCGGATCATTGAGATAGCCGCGTCCCACGCATACGCCGCCGACGAACAACTCGCCTGGCACGCCGATAGGAGTCGGTTGAAGCCGGCTGTCCAGCACGTACAAACGCGTGTTTCGAACCGGCCGCCCGATCGGCGTATAAACAACGTCGAGCAGCTTGGGATCTCGTATCGGGTGGTGAGCTACGTCGTCGGAGCATTCGGTGGGACCGTAGGCGTTGAGCACGGGAGTCCCCGGTTGCCGCTCCAGCCACTTCCTGGCGAGCTCGGGCGGAAGCGCTTCTCCAGTCAGCAACAGCCAGCGAAGCGCCGGCAGATCGAGCGACGCGGCGGCGCGAGCTTCCATGTCCTCTAGCGTAGCTCGCAGCAAAGACGGCACGATTTCGAGAATCGTGATTCCCTCGGAAGCCGCCTGTTCGAAGAGCCCGCGCGGATCGGCGGCGACCTCCTCAGCTACGATATGAACCTGACCGCCGACAAGCAGCGCGGACAAAAACTGCCACACCGAAATATCGAAGCACTGCGACGCCGTCTGCGCGATAGCATCCGAAGAGCCGAGTTCGAGATCGTGAAGCTTGGCGTAAAGGTGATTGATCATGCCTCGATGCTCGACCATTGCGCCCTTGGGCATGCCGGTCGACCCCGATGTAAAAATCACATAGGCGAGGTGGCTGGGCCTGCTTAGATTACTCAGATCGGCGCCGCCGCCGCCGATATTAGCCAGTTCCTCGATTTGTAAAACATCCCGCAGCAATGCGCCCAATCCGTCCTGCTCGAGGACAGGCCGGAGGCCGCGCGTCGTAATCACCCGTGAGACTCGGGCTTGAGTCAGAACTTGTTCCTGCCGCTGCGCCGGATGTTTGGGATCGAGCGGCAGATAAGCGCCGCCCGCCTTGAACACAGCCAGTATAGAGGCTAGCAAATCAACGCCGCGAGGCATCAACAAACCCACGACGACGTCGGGGCCGACCCCTTTCATGCGGAGATGACGGGCCATCCGATTAGACCGTTCATTCAGCTCTTGATAAGTGATTCTTTCGTGCTCCGACACTACGGCAACGGCGCCCGGTGAACGCACGACCTGTTGCTGGAATAATTCATGAAAGGACACTTCCAGCGGAACGCCGGACTCCGTCGCGTTCCAGTCGAAGAGCACGAGCCGCCGATCCTCTTCGGTAATCACCGGCAGCACGCCAATTGAGTTGTCCGGCCCAATAGCTATCGCTTCCAGCACCGTTCGCAATCCGTCAACCATGCGCCGCGCGGTGTCCGCTTCGAACCGATCGAGGCTGTATTCGAGCGAGCCTCTGAATCCATCCGCGGTCAGTTCCATCGCCAGTGAGAGATCGAACTTGGCGGTTCCCTCCACGGCCCCGTCCGGCGCCCAGGACAGCGGGCGCCAGGCCAGTCCCGCCGAGTCGATCTTGCCCATCGGATTGGTCTCGAGGATGAAGCTGACCTGGAAGAGGGGGTTGTCGTCAGCCTGGCGAGTGTCGCCCGCGGCCTGCACCATCTCGCTGAACGGCAGACCGCCGTGAACCAACGCGTCGGTCACAACGCCGTTACATCGCCTCATCAACTCGCGGAAGCTGGGCTCGCCGGACAAATCGCACCGCAAGGCAACCGTGTTCGCGAGAAATCCGATCATCCGCCTCAGCTCGAGCCGCCGACGATTGGCCACGAACGACCCCACGGCGAAATCGTCCTGGCCCGTGTAACGGTGGAGCAATACGGTGAAAGCCGCTAGGAGCGTAACGAACGGCGTACATCCCTCCTCCCTACCAAGAGTGATGAGGCGGTCGCTCAGTTCCGGCGGCAACTCCAGGGGTGTTCGTCCACCACGGTGCGATCGAATAAGCGGTCTTGGGCGATCACCAGGCAGATCAAGGCGTGGCAACCCCTTGAGCCGGTCGGACCAGAAGGCGACGTCCTCCGGTTGCCGCGCGCCGCCCGATCTTTCCCATCGCGCGTAGTCGGCGAATTGGAGGCTCGGAGGCGGCGATAGCGGTTCTCCCGCGGCGAGCGCCTGATACGTCGATATCAATTCACCGCCGAGCACGTTGATGGACCATCCATCGGTGATCGTATGGTGCTGAGTCATCAACAGCGCATGATCGGTTTCGGAAAATGAAACAAGATGAAATCTCGCCAGCGGGCCCTTCGACAAATCAAACGGCTCCGATGCAATCCGCGCGGCCAGGCGCCCAAGTTCGCCGTCCCTCTCGCCGGATGAAACTTCTCTTAGCGAGACCGCCGTTAACGCGAGACGGCTTTCCTTTTCGACGATCTGACGCGGCAAGCCATCCGCTTCTTTAAAGGTCGTCCGCAGAATCGCATGCCGGGCCGCAAGCTGATGAAGACAGGCGCGCAACACTTCCACGTCGAGCGGTCCAGCGATTCGCAGACCGAAGTGAACGTTGTAAACGGGCGTGCCGGACGCGAGGCGGTCCAGGAACCAAAGCCGCTCCTGCCCGGAAGAGAGAGGCAATTCTCCATCGAGTGGACCGGCTTCGATCAACGCGGGCCCGGCGTTCGCGTCTTCGGCTTCCACTACGAGCCTCTCAACGGCCGCCGCGAGCGTCGGCACACGCCACAAGAAACCATCCGGCAGGACGATGTTCAGAGCGGTCTCGAAGCCCGTCTGAATCTCCAGAGCCATCAGCGAGTCAATGCCGAGACTCGCCGGAACGGCCTCGAGATTCACTTCTTCCGGTTTGAGCCGCAGTAGTCTCGCGATCTGGCGCCGAACCATTTGCTCGATCAAGCGCCGTCTCGTGGGCCCGTCCGCGGCGGCGAGCTCAAGCCGCAACGCGAGGTCCTCGGTCGCCCCGGCCTGTAATGCGTCGTCGTCAGCCTCCTCCGCGAGTCCTTCCACAACCGAAGTAATGATGATCTTGAGGCCGCCTGATTTCAGACCGTTGCGGCAGGCATGCCGCTGTATTTTGCCGCTGGACGTCTTTGGTATCGATTTCGGTTTGAGCAGGGCGACGGTATGAACGTGCGCCTCGTGCTCCTGGGCGACCGCCTGACGAATCGCGGCCACTACTGCGTCCGGATCGACGTTCGCTCCGCGGAGATCGGCTTCCGCCACGACGCCGAGCCGCTCTTCGCCGTCAACGTCCACCGCAAAAGCCGCGCATCCGCCGGCCCGAATACCATGGACTTGTTGCACCGTGAATTCGATATCCTGAGGATAGAGATTGCGGCCCCGGATAATGACCATGTCCTTGAGGCGTCCGGTGACGAACAGTTCTCCGTCCAAAATGAATCCAAGGTCGCCCGTTCGAAGAAACGTGTCGGGGCTTCCGTCGGCAAGCCGCGCTCTAAAAGTTCGGGCGCTCTCTTCGGGGCGGCCCCAATAACCTCCGGCAACGCTCGGGCCGGTGAACCATACCTCCCCCAACTCGTGAGGAGCGCAGGGCCGCAGAGTCTCGGGATTGACGATCGCCACTCGATGATCGGCGCCGGCGAAACCCGTCGACACCAGGGTCCGAATTCCGGCGGCAGCCGGCGGCGCATCCACCACCAGATTGAGCGACATCGCGTCAGCGTCAACGGTTCTGTAGGAAGGAGCAGTGGATTTGTCGATTCCGGTGACAAACAGAGTGGCCTCGGCCAACCCATAACACGGGTAGAACGCTTCCGGCCGAAATCCATGTTGCGCGAAGATCGAAACGAACCGGTCCAGGGTTTCCTTGCGAATGGGCTCTGATCCATTGAAAGCGACGGCCCATGAACCGAGGTCGAGATGCGCGCGATCTTCCGGTTTTATCTTGCGCGCGCACAGATCGTAGGCGAAATTCGGTCCGCCGCTGATAGTTCCGCGAAAGCGTGAAACAGCCTCGAGCCATCGCCTCGGCCGCTGCAAGAACGCTACTGGAGAAAGCAGCGTGCACGACGCTCCAAGATAGAGAGGCTGCAATACGTTGCCGATTAACCCCATATCGTGGAAGAGCGGAAGCCATCCCACGACGTGAATCGATGAATCGGTGCCGAATCCTTCCGAAATGAGTTTTTCGTTGTGAAGCACGTTGGCGTGGCTGACCATCACGCCTTTGGGCTGGCCGGTCGATCCGGAAGTGTATTGCAGAAAGGCGAGAGTCGCGCCGGTCACTTCGGGTTCGCGCCAGGAGACGGCGTCGTCGTTCGCCAGCGAGTCCGTCGATATCCACTCCGCCTCGTCAAGCTCGCGCGCTTGCCCTCTAAGCGCCTGACTGATCCTGAGGAAGGCGCCGGTCGTCAATACAAAGCGGGCCCGCGAGTCACGGGCGATAGCTTGCAGCCTGTCGAGCGTACGATGAGGATAAGCGGGAACGGCTACGGCGCCCGCATAGAGGCAGCCGAGAAAAGCGGCGATGAACTCGAGCCCAGGCGGAAACAGTAAGAGGACGCGTTCACCTTCAGCCCGCGCATCTTGAAGCCGGGCCGCGATTGCGCGCGCCCGGAGATCAAGATCGCTATACGTCCATTGCTCCACTTCACCATCGACGTCGCCCGAAACCAGGAACCGGTATGCAAGAGCATTCGGCTGCTCCTTTGCCCGGATTCGAACGAGGTCAACGAGAGTGTCGCAATGACAGTCGCTACGGGGCTGTCGTGACGCCATTCGCGTTTTACCTTAATGAGAGGTGGATTTCTCTTTTCGTGAACGTCGGCCGCCAGGGTCAGCGGCCTGGCTTGGAGCCGCCGGCCGCAACCTGACCAGCCGCTCGACCCACAGGTCCTCTACCTCTTTGACAAGCCTTTGTTCGAAGTCCCCTTTTACGCCGCCGTCGGCAAGCAACTCTCGGAGCGATCTTTCCCCGTCCAGCTTCATTAGGAGATCGCAAAGCTCGTTGGAGATCGGAAATCGAAGCTGACTGTCAAACGAAGTCCCTACCTCCGAACAAGCCGCCATCCCGCTTTGACTGATGAAGCTGCGCGTGCGATGAAGTTTCACGTACGGTGGAAGCGAAACCGTCAGCGACAGGCGCTCCTCCCACGCCGGAGTCCGCTTCTTGGCTACAAAGTCGCCCACCACCAGATAGTCCAGCCCCGTCGTGAGAAATGAGACTATGGAATCTTCCACGGAGTCGACGATCGGCTCAACGTTATTATTGAATGAGGTATTGAGAAGCACCGGTACGCCGGTGATGTCCTTGAACGCCTTGATCAAATCCCAATACCGGGGATTCGTCTCTCGGGAGACCGTCTGGACGCGAGCCGTGCCGTCCACGTGCGTGATCGCGCCCAGCAAGCCGCGCTTCTCTTCACGGACGTTGACCACGAAGATCATGAACGGCAACGAGTCCATCCCATCCGGCAGCTCAAAGAATTCCCGGACGTCTTCCTCCAGCACCGAGGGCGCGAACGGGCGATAGCCCTCTCGCTTTTTCACCATTTGATTGATGCGGGCTTTATTCTCCGCGGGGCGCGGATCGGCTACGATGCTCCGATTACCCAGAGCACGCGGACCGAACTCCGAACGACCTTGCACCCAACCGACGACGGCGCCTTCGGACATCAGTTGCGCCGTTTCGCGCGCGACATTGGGCGATCTTTCAAAGGCGAGAAAACCGCTCCACCGCTCCAGTTCCGCGAGCACTTCGCTCTCCTCGCCGATGTCGGTGCCCCAGTATACGTGTTCTATGCGCTTGCGAGGAGTCGGCCTTCCGCCGGCATGAGAAGCCAGCAGCGCGGCGCCAAGCGCGCAGCCCGCGTCGTGAGCGGCGGGTTGAACGAACACCTGGTCGAACATTCCCGAATACATCACCTTGCCGTTCATCGTGCAGTTATGAGCAACGCCACCCGCCAAACACAGATTGTCGAGACCGGTCGATTCACGATGGTGTCGAAGCACGTGCAATACGATCTCTTCCAGCGCTTCCTGCAGCGAGGCCGCGAGGTCTTTGTGCTGTTGAGTGAAAGGCTGGCCCTTTTTCCTTACCTCGACCCGTCCAAGCAACGCGGGAACGACCCTCTCCAGGTGCAGGTCGTAGCCGCCGTCCGGCAAAAGCTCGTAGAAGCCGCGCATGACTTCCCGGTACGAGGCGGGATCGCCATAGGGAGCCAGGCCCATGACCTTGTATTCATCGAACGACCCATAACCAATGAACTGAATAACCTCGAGGTAAAACACTCCGAGCGACTTCCTCTGCGGATAGGTCTCGATCTCCGTCAGGGACGAACCGTCGCCCCGGGCGGCCAGGCCGGACAGAAAATCACCATACCCATCGATCGCAAGGACAAGGCTCTTGTCGAAACCGGACAGAGCGAACGCGCTGACCGCGTGGGCCATGTGGTGCCGAACGAACGTGACTTTGGCCGGGTCTATGTCGCATTGGAACTCGCGTCCGAGCAACTCGATCATCAGGCTCTTGGTGTCCAGGAGCTTCTTCATCTCGGGCCGCGTTAAGTAGAGCCGGTTGAGCAGGGCGTTGCAGTATTCTTCCGTGGCGTAGAACGCCATGCAGTCGACGTCCTGAATTCTCGCGCCGCGCGATTCGAGGCAGAAACGCATCGATTGCGTTGGGAATTTGTTGGAGTGCTTGATTCGATTCAGGCGCTCTTCTTCTATGCCCGCCACTACCTCCCCGTTCTCGACGAGAACGGCGGCGCCGTCGTGGGTAAAGACCTTGGGAATTTCATATGGGTTCTCATGAACCAGATTCAATCCTCCGCTGAAGCCGAGACACAGCATAGTTCTCCCCTTCTCTCTTCCGGCGTTTTATGCGGGAGTTGGCTAGCAATCGGAAGCGGCCGTTCTTACCACGGCAGCTCCAGGCAAGTTTGCTCATCCAACACCTGCTTTCCATAGCGCCGCTCAATCACGGCGCTAACTTCGGGACCTAAGGAAGCAAACATGACTTCCTGAGACAGGCGCTCCAGGTGATGGCCGCCGGCGAAGGCGCGCGCGCCGATAATGCGCCGCGTTGCGGTCACCACCGCCTCGGCGCACCGGGTTCCAACGTACTTCGCGGCGCCGGCGAGATTCACGGCCTTGTCCAGCAACCCAGCGTCCCGCGGCAACTCTTTGACTTCGCCCAACGCTTGCCCGGCTTGAAGGACGACGCAACAAGCGCTTCGATACTCGATCGCCAAACGGCCCATGTCGATGATCATCCCGTCCATTTCGGATAGCGGCCGGTCATCCCTGCCCGTTGTCGCACGCAGGAATTTTCGCGCCTCTTGCATGGCCCGGGCGGCTGCGCCAAGGTACAGCGCCGGAATCAAAAGTTGATGCCACGCCATTTCGAACCCGAACAATAGAGCGGTATGCTGGTCATTGCCTCCGGCCAGCAGGCTTTCGTCCGGCAAAAACATATCCTTGAAAGTTATCTGCCTCGTGTCCGAATCCAACATTGCCGACGGAAACAGATAGTCGCCGATCTCCACGCCCGGATTGTCCTGCATCGGGGTGATGGAGAAGACAGCCGGCCCTTCGCCCTCGATCTGGGTGATGAACACCAATAGATCGCCTTGAGTGGCGAGCGACGTATAAGCCGCCTTTCCGGTTACTCTGAACCCGCCCGGCTCGCGCCTGGCGCATGTTCCGATCTCACCCAGCTTGCCCCCGTGAATCTTGGAATTCGTGTTCGCCACCAAGAGCCGCCCCTCGATAATGGATCTCAACAGCGCCCTTCGGCTCCTATCCTGACCCTCGTCTCCGGCGGTCGGAAAAGTGGCGATTGCCGAACTCACGTAGTAGTGGTTCTCAACGGCGAGCGCCGCCGCGGGCGAGACGCCGCCCAGCCTGTGAAGGACGTCGAAGCAGACGCGAAATAATCCGTAGGCGTCGTCTTCGTAGACTTCGCCGAAGAAAGGCAGTTCCGTCCTTCGAAACACCCGATAGAAGACGGCCAGGTCATTCCGGGCAAGCGCCGCTTCAAGCGCCGCCGCGGCCTCGTCGATCTGTTCCCTGTAATAGGATGGCTCGCGCCGCTCGATGCGGCGCACTCCGGTGGAAGAATCGGTTGCAGCCTTCAACGACTCACCTCCGTTCCAGGCCGGCGCGAATGACGACCAGCCGCTCCGACCAGAGCTGATTCAACTCCGCCAGCAGCGTCCGCCCTCGCTCCGACTCTTCGGCATCCGTTCCCAACATTTCTTGAATCGACTTTTCGCCGTCAAGCATGAGCAGCAGTTCGCAGAGATCGCCCGATATCACTCGGCGAAGCCGCGAGTCATAAGAAGTCCTGATCTCGTCCCTTTGAGTGCGGCGCTTCCGCTCGACCAGCCCTTTTGTGCGAAACAGCCTTACGTAAGGCGGCAGAGAAACGAGCAACGGCATCCAGTCGTTCCAAGCCGGCGCGCGCTTCTTGACTATGAAATCGCCCACCGCCATGAACTCGATACCGGTTGTAAGAAACGAGACGATTGCGTCATTGATCGAATCAACCGCCGGCTCGGCGCTGCTGTTGAATGACGCGCTGGCCAGGACCGGGATTCCGGTGATCTGCTTGAACGCGTTAATCAGCGCCCAGAACCGAGGGTTGGTCTCGCGCGAAACGGTCTGCAGCCGGGCGCCGCCGTCAACGTGAGTCGTAGCCGGAAGCATCTGGCGCCTGTCCTCGCGCACTCTCACCACAAACGCGGCGAAAGGGAACGACTCCATGCCCGGCGGCAAATCAAAGAACTCGGAAGCGTCCTCCTCCAAGACAGTCGGCGAAAGCGGTCGATAGCCCTCACTCCTTTTCAAAGCGCTGTTGAGCCCATGGCGGCCTTCCAAGGATCGCGGGTCGGCCAGGACACTTCGATTTCCGAGCGCGTGTGAGCCGAATTCCGAGCATCCCTGCACCCAGCCAACCGTAGCTCCTCGAGCGATCATCTCCGCCGCCCGGCTTGCAACATCATCGGCTTTTTCGAAATCCAGAAAGCCCCTCCAGGCTTCAAGCTCGGCTCGTATTCGCGGCTCGCCGCCAATCGGAGAGCCCCAGTAAACGTGCCGCACTTGTCCGGTTCTTGCGGAAGCCCCTGCCTCGTACGACGCGAGCAACGCGGCCCCAACGGCGCAGCCCGAGTCGTATGCGGCCGGATGAACGAACACGTTATCGAAGAGGCCCGAATATAACACCGCGCCATTAGTGCCGCTGTTCTCGACCATTCCACCGGCCATGCACAGGTTTCGCAGCCCCGTAATCTCGCGGTAATGCGTCAGCACGTGCAGCGCGATTTCCTCCATTGCGCTCTGAAGCGAGGCCGCCAGATCCTTGTGACTTTGAGCGGGCTCCTGATTCCTTCGCCTGGGCTCGATCTTTCCGATCAGCAAGCCGGCTCGATCGAGGTGTAGAGTGTAGTCTCCATTCGGAAGCAGTTCGTAGAAGCTCTTGAACTGCGAAGCGTAAGTTGACGGATCGCCATAGGGAGCCATCGCCATCGCCTTATGTTCATCGAACAAGCCGAGCCCAAGAAACGGAAAAATCGCCTGACAGAATCTTCCGAAAGATTTGCTGGGCGGCATTGCGGCGACCGATTCCAACGTGACCACGCCGCTGTCCTGGCGGCGGCCTAAGAAGATTCCTCCGGCGTTGTCGATGACGAAGACAAGGCTCTCGTCGAAACCCGAATGATGCATGGCGCTGACCGCATGCGTGAGCTTGTGCTGGACGAAGCGAAGCCGCCCCGGATCTATCTCGCACCCAAGCCCGCGGGCCAGCATGCCGGCAAGCATGGTTCTCGCGTCCACGCGGGGTTCTATTTCAGGTCTGGCCAGGTAGAGACGTGAGAGAAGAGCGTTGGCCGCCTCTTCGTGAACATAGTAAGCAATGCGATCGACGTCCTGGACTCGGGCGCCATGCCGCTCTAGGCAAAACTGGATGGACTGGAACGGAAATTTATTCGAGTGCCGGATTCGGTTAAGGCGCTCTTCTTCGGAGGCGGCGAGCACCTTGCCATCTTCCACCAACACCGCCGCGCCGTCATAAGTGTAATTGTCCGGCGTATCGAGGAAATCCTCGTGAACCGGATCAAGTCCACCCGCTAGCCCGAGCGTCAGCATAAATTCAAATCCAATTCCGGGACAGCCCGCCGGCGTTAATTGCATTCAAAGCGGAGCACGGTCTCCGCGGCTAACCAATTCCGCCTGCAATCACACTGGAAGGGACGGTGACCGCTGGTCCGCCTTATCGATCGATCACCGGCTCCATTCCAAGCGCCACCTTGCCGATGTATTCAAACGCCTCATAAGGCGCAAAGGGCTGCATGAATGGTCCGGCGCGCGCATCGCGATATAGCCGGGACAGGAGGTGTTTGCTCATGTACGCCCCTCCTCCGCAAATGATCATGGCTTTATCGACTACTTCGATGGCCTTTCGGTTGACTATGTACTTCATGCATTGTACTTCTTTCATAAGAGCGTTCGACTCATTGACGGGAGCGTCCGTCGTGGCGTATTTCGCGAGAAAGACGTCGGCCGCGCGCCCAACGCGCTCGATTATGCCGCGCGAGACCGCAATGTCGATTTCGATCTCGGCGATGATTTGCTGGATTGGAATTCGGTCACCGAGCAGCTTCTTGTTTGGCCCTTTGCGTTGAGTAGCCATCATATTCAACGCGAATGCCCGCGCCGCCTCCGCGATGCCAAGGAAGCTCGATATGAGCGGGAGGTTCGCGTTCAGCGCGAAGTCCGCGAAACCGCGGCCTACTTTTCCGTAGTTGTCGCGCGCGCCGAAGAGCCGGTCCTGAGGCACGAAACAGTTGGTGAAGACGATATCGTTGCTGCCGGAAGCGCGCATGCCCATCGCGTCCCAATTATCTTTTACCTCGATGCCTTCAGCGTCGCGAGGCACCATAACGGTAGCGGTGAGATAGCCGCCCGATTCGGTAGGCACGCGAACGCTGGGGAAGAACAGATGGGCCGCCGGCGAGATCGTACCGAAAATCTTACGGCCGTTGACGATATATCCGCCTTCCGCCGGGACCGCCTCGGTCATGGGGCTTGTCAAATCGGTGCCCGGCTCGGTCGTTGGAAAACACATCACCAGCCGTCCGGCTCCGATCTGGGCCAGCAACTCTTGGAGTATCCCCACGGTTTTGGAGTCGCCATCCGCCTGGGACCTGTGCATCAGCCTGACTACGACCGCCGCTCCGGCGATATGCATGTTGGCCGCGATAGCCGTCGAAGCGTCACCGCGGCCTATCCGGCTCATTCCGACCATAATATCGTAAAGCGACTCCACTCCCAGGCCTCCAAAATCGCGCGGCACGGCGCCCGCCATGAACCCGCTCTTCCGCATGGCCTCGAAGTTCTCGTGAGGAAAAGTGCCCTCGCGGTCGTGTTTCTCGGCTCGCGATGCGAAATCCGCCGCGTGCTCTTCGGCAATCCGCACGAAGCGAGTTCCGGCGTCGGTGCTAGCAAGTAACTCGAAGTTCATTGGACAATATTCCTGAGAATCGCGTTTACGCGATTACAGATCACATCAGGTTACGCGACACTGATGTCGTGAAAGTCGTTCACTATGAGCGAGGAGCCAAGCTACGCCTATCGTCTGTCTCACGGTTTTTCAGTTCGCTGATTTTTTGCGTTACGGGCTGTCTTCGGCTCCGATCAACATCTTGACGGCGGAAAATAACGCTTGGCGGCGTACCGGGCCCATTCCCAAACCGCGTAATTTCTATCATCGAACCAGCCTCCTGTCAATTACGATGTTCTCTCGCTTCTCTCGCGGCGGCCCCCTTTGTATATGAGGATTCCTGGACCTGCTCGATCTTTCCAAAGTGTTCCGTTACCCACTCATCCGAGTATATCGTGTCGAGGTAGCGCTCTCCGCGGTCCGGAAATATCATCACGCAAACAGCGTCATTTGGTATGAGGTGTTGGGTTCGCTCGACGGCCATAAGAACGGCGCCGGATGAACCGCCCGCGAGAATGGCTTCTTGCCGGACTAGGCGGCGGCAGCCGACGATGCAATCGACGTCGGTAACGTAAATGCAATCATCCGCCAGGTCAGGCTCGAATAGCTGCGGCCGCACCGCCGCCCCATGCCCCGGGATCAAGCGCTTGCGCTTGGCCGATGGCGCTCCAAAAATCGCGCTGCCAAGCGCATCGACGGCTATGAGTTTGGTCTTGAGGCCGTGTTCCTTCAAATATTCAGCACATCCCCTGATGGTGCCGCATGTGCTTACCGCGCAGAAAAGGTAATCGAGCCTTTCGCCCAAAGCGGCCACTATTTCATGCATGGTCTTGTGATGAGCCCTTGCGTTGTACAGGTTCGCATATTGATTGGGCCAGAAGCTGTTCTCATTCGATCGAAGGAGGTGTTTCACGCGGTCGATTCTCGCTTGAAGGAACTCTCCGGTAACTGAATCCGGTTCCTTGACAAGGTCGACCTCCGCTCCATACGCCTTGAGAATGCCGGTATTCTGCGCGGTTGTTTTGGGATCAATGACACAGATGAATCGAAGCCCATAATACGAACAGACTTGAGCCAGGCCTATTCCCATGTTTCCCGAGCTTGATTCAATAACAACGGAGTTGGGCGTGATCTCACCGGTTTCGATCGCGCGATCGATAATGCTGATCGCCGCACGATCTTTGATACTGCCGCCGGGATTGGATGCTTCGAGCTTTGCATACAAACGAAAATGGGCGTATTTGAAAATTCGCGTCAGCTCCAATATCGGCGTTTGTCCAATAAGAGAGAGAACCCCATTTACCATACGCTTGAGCCCCCTTTTTACGTTCTTAGGTGAGCGGCAACGGCGGTGTCGTAAGTATTGTTGTCCACAGGGCGAGCCTCGTCATTACCAATGAATCTGACGCCCTTTTTGCGAAAGACGGCATACGCTGACTGTTTCCGTGTTTCCGGCGCGGCTTCTTACGCCTTGACGGCCCGCTCTGCGGCTACGTGCGGCGGAAAACCGCTAGTTAGGATAATTACTTTTATTCGCTATGGACGTGCGCTCTGAGACTGTTGGCCAATCGAATGCTTGGAATTCGCCATCCCTACGAAATCAACTCACATTCCTTGGATCAATGACATGCGGCCATTTTGACATCTGCTTTTTCTTAAAGGCCGATCCTGAACTTGAAAACCATCGTTTCAACCTGAGATGACAGTCACGGAGCGCCTGACCCTAACCAAACACGCTTGTTAAGTTCTTGTTAAAACTATCATTCCAACTATAGCCTGAACAATTCGCTCGGACTGGAAGCCACTCGCGTCGTAAAGACGCCTCCTACATATAGCGAAATAGGCAAACGCTGTCAATGCTCTCGTCAATTCCATCACAACTTCCGTTTGATTTTAATTCCAGTCTTCTTTCTCGCGCGCTCCGGCTTTCTTCAACGCCGCCCGCGCTAATATGATCGTTGAATTCAGCAGCGGCAGCGGCGTTTTTTCTTGCTCGAGCAGAATTGGCAACTCGGTGCAGCACATTCCGACAGCGTCACATCCCTGTGCTTGCAGATCATTTATCATATTCAGAAAAAACGACCGCGCTTCAGGCGTAAACCTGCCCTTCACCATCTCTTCAAAAATAAGTCCGTCAGCGCGCTCCCGATCGCGTTCAGCCGGAAGACGGCACTCCAGTCCCGCCTGATCGAATCTAGCCGGATATACAGACGATTCGATCAAGAACTTTGTTCCCATTAAGCCAACCCGCCGGCAACCCAGGCGCCTGGCCTCCAGCGCGACTTCTTCGGCGATGTGTAACCAGGGGAGAGGCGATCTCGCCGACACAATCTCAAACGCATAGTGAATGGTGTTGCACGGCGCAACAAGAAACTGGGCGCCGATGCGGGCGAGTTTCTCCGCCGACGACAACATCAGGTTCGCCACGCCATTCCAGTTGTCTCTTTCTATGTAGCGCATGTATTCGCTGAAAGGATGCGTGTGCATGCTCACCTCCGGATGCGGTTCATCGCCTCCCATCACCGCCGCGCTTTCCGTGCAAATAGTCTGATAACACAGCGCCGCCCCGGGCGCGCTACAGCCGACTATACCTATATGTTGAGCCATCTCTTTCCCCTTCCTTCCCCTTTTTCACCGCCCGCCGGACCGAATATCCGCGGGGCCGGCAAGTATGCTTACTTGCAGAGCACTGCTAAATGGAGCACGGTTCGCTCTCTAAAGCCAAGCCTCTCGTATAGCTCGACGGCGCGCCTGTTATCAGGCCGCACGTGAAGAAACGGCGTCTCATTGCGATCTCTAATGCGGCTCACCAGGGAGGAGGTCAGGGCGGTTGCATAGCCGCGGCCGGAATGTTCAGGGTGAGTGCAAATCGCGCTGATCTCGGTGTAGCCGGGAAGGCGCAGCCGTTCACCAGCCATAGCAACCAAGTCACCATCTCGATAAACGCCAAGATACACACCCACTTCATGGGTGCGCCTGCCGAAGGGGCCGGGCTTGGTTAATTCGGCGAGGGCTAACATCCGAGCAGCGTCCCGCTCGTTCAGTTCTTCGAATTGCAGGACCGAGGGAGCGATCTTGTTGGGGTCATCATGCACCATTTGAACGAGGGGAACGGTTTCGATTATCGTCCACCCGGACGGGGGCTTTGGCGGAGCTTCGAGGAGCAGAGCGGCCCTTTCTCCCGGGCTCACCAAGGAAGCAAGCGATTGATAGGCTTCTTCGGAGGGCTCCGGCAATCCGGTTAGTGAAGTTACGTCCGGGTGAAATCGGCGGGCAAGGTTATAGGTCTCCGCGAAAGGCGCCTGGCTGGTTGTGAGCGCCTCCCAGATAGGATTGTCGAGTGGATGGGAAGTGGACAACGCCGTTTACCTCTAAGAATGAATCTGCTTTAGCTTCTCTGTTCCGTCTCTTCGTTTCTTTCGCTGATCGCGTCCGTTTCTACAGCCTCTCGTGATTCCGTTGGCTTGGTTGATCAATTGTTTATTTTTTTTCGCGTCTTTCTTTCTTTCGCCATTGTCGTTCGTCTGACAGAGCAAGGTTCGATCTTACCAGAAGCCGGCGGAGCCTTGGAAACTGACATCACCTGGCAAAGTCTCCTTCAGACCGGCGTTCATAGCGGTCAATTGCCAACTGTGACGAGTCTATCGCTCAGCGGCAATTGACCTCGCGATCAGTAGCCAAGTTCAGCTCGGTTGCGCTCACGTCTTCTTCGTGCTTTCAATTCTTTCCACGCTTTCGCGCCGCCGCTCTCGCCGCCGCGGACTCTTCAGTTTGTAATGCGGCGGCCAATGATGGAATCGCGATATGTGCATTGTATGAAGCCGAATTGGTGAAGTCCGGGGCGCTTCAAGAGGCGTGGCCGCGGAGATTAGTTCCAAAACACAAGGTTGAGCCCCAGGCAAGTATTCCCCATTCCCGCGAGAAATCGCTGCACGGATTGCCAGTGCTGAAGGCAGCGTATATCCTTTCGAACTCAATTGATCCTGATGGCTCGTTGGCGCGTCGAAGCAGCGGCTATCGGAATAATCGTTAGACTACTTGTGATGCAGAGACTGAATCTCAAGGCGACCCATAAACCTGTTCGCGACTATTATCATGCGCTTCAGCAGTTCGCGCGAATCGGCGTGTCACACGAGACGGCGGTACGCGGCGCGTTTCAAACTCTGCTCGAATCTTGCGGCTCTCAGTTCGGTTGGAAGCTGGTTCCCGAGTGGTCAATCAGGAAGTCGCGCATACGAGTCGATGGAGCGCTCGTCGACGCGTTCAATCTCACTCATGGTTTTTGGGAGGCTAAGGATCAACACGACGATCTGGCCGCTGAAGTGAAGCGCAAGTTCGCGTCGGGATATCCACGAGACAACATAATCTTTCAAGCGCCCGAGCGAGCCATTCTATACCAGGACAACCGGCAGGTGCTCGATGAAGACATCTCCAGGCCCGAAGCGCTTGTCGAGACTCTCAGGCGCTTCGTCGAGTACACTCCACCTGCGTTCGAGGAATGGCAGGAGGCGGTAACAAGGTTCCAAGACAAGGTCCCGGAATTGGCCTCGGCGCTGGTAAAGCTGATCGACGAAGAGCGCAAAGCAAACAAACGGTTCATTGAGGCATTCACCGGGTTCCTTGAATTGTGCCGTCAGTCGATAAACCCGAACCTGTCGGAACAGGCTGTGGAAGAGATGCTCATCCAGCACCTGCTCACCGAGCGGATATTCAGGACGGTCTTTGACAACCCTGATTTCACCCGCCGAAATGTCATCGCGGCGGAAATCGAGAAAGTAATCGACGCGCTGACGTCACATGCGTTCAGCCGCGACGCATTCTTGAAGAGCCTCGATCATTTCTATCGTGCGATTGAAACGACCGCCGCGACTATCGATGACTTTTCACGGAAACAACACTTCCTTAACGCGGTCTACGAGAAGTTCTTTCAAGGGTTCTCCATCAAGGTGGCCGACACCCACGGCATCGTATACACGCCTCAACCGATCGTGAACTTCATGGTTCGAAGCGCCGCGGAGATTCTCGAAAAGGAATTCGGCAAGACGTTGAGCAGCCGTGACGTGCATGTTCTTGACCCATTTGTCGGCGCCGGCAATTTCATGATTCGGATCATGCAGGAGATCAAGAAGACCGCTCTCGAGTACAAGTACAAGCACGAACTTCATTGCAATGAGGTCATGCTGCTGCCGTATTACATCGCGTCGATGAACATCGAGCATGAGTATTTCGAGATGACAGGCTGCTACGAACCGTTCGAGGGAATCTGTCTCGTTGACACATTCGAGTTGGCGGAGGACAACCAAGGCCAGTTGTCCTTCATGACGCCCGAGAATACATTGCGGGTGGAACGCCAGAAACGCAGCCCAATATTCGTAATAATCGGAAATCCCCCGTATAACGCTTCACAGGTTAATGAAAACGACAATAACAAGAATCGGAAGTACAGAGTTATGGACAAACGGGTGTCGTTGACTTATGCCAAGGACTCGGCTGCGACAAACAAGAATGCTCTCTCTGATCCTTATGTGAAAGCCATCCGCTGGGCCTCTGATAGGATTGGCGGCGAGGGCATAGTTGCATTGGTGACTAATGATAGCTTTCTGGATCAAATTGCGTTCGATGGCGTGCGAGCACACCTTGAACGGGACTTCGCTTCGATTTACATCTTGGATCTAGGCGGCAATGTCAGGAAGAACCCAAAACTTTCAGGGTCGATACATAATGTCTTTGGAATTCAGATCGGCGTAAGCATTAACTTCTTCGTGAAAAAGCACGGTGCGTCGGAAGAAGAGCCGGCTCGGATTCACTACGCGCGAGTCGGCGAGGCTTGGCGCACGGCGAGCAAGTTTCGATACCTGGAAGAGTCAGAGCATCTTGGTTTGGTGGACTGGAAATTGATAAGTCCGGACTCAAGGCGCAATTGGCTGACGGAAGGGTTACTAGCTGACTTCGAAACGTTCATCTCGATTGGGGCAAGGGAAACTAAGGCAAAGCAAAGAGGGTGCTCGGCAACGATCTTCGAGAGATTTAGTGGCGGGGTCAAAACCAATCGAGATTCCTGGGCCTATAACTTTGACCTGGAACGCCTCATTGAGAACATGAATCGGACCGTGGAGACGTACAATGAGGAAGTTCGTAGGTGGCTGACTCTGAAGGACAAGAACACAAACGTTGATGGCTTTGTGCTGTATGACCCTCGCGCAATTGCCTGGAGTATGGACCTAAAGCTTAATCTTATGCGGGGCCGGGCCGCTGAGTTTTCGATGGATAAGCTCAGACGAGCGCTTTATCGTCCATTTGCAAAATCGAACCTGTTTTTTGACAGGGTATTGAATGAAAGGGTTTATGGGATTCCCTCGATCTATCCCAACGTGAGGGCAGAGGGCGAGAATCGAGTAATTTGCGCGACTGGAGTTGGCGCTGAACGCCCCTTCGCCACTCTTGTGAGCCAAGTAATTCCCGACCTGAATTTCTTCGGACCAGGAACAGTTCCTCAGTGGTTTCCATTCTATACCTACCAAGAGGATGGTACTGACCGACGAGAGAACATCACCGATTCGTCACTCCAACAATTCCGCACGCACTACAAGGACGAATCAATCACCAAGTGGGACATCTTTTACTACGTGTACGCTCTGCTACACCACTCGGTCTATCGCGAGCGTTATGCCGCCAACCTCAAGCAAGAGCTTCCGCGCATTCCGTTCGCCCCGGACTTTCAATCCTTCTCGAAAGCGGGAGCGCGGCTCGCCGAAATTCACGTGAACTATGAGCAGCAGCCTGAGTATCCGCTGGAAAGAATCGAGACCCCCGGCGCGCAACTCGATTGGAAGGTCCAGAAGATGCGGCTCACCAGGGACAAGATGGAAATCATCTACAACGACTTCCTGCGACTCTCAGGAGTACCATCCGGGTGTTTCGAGTATCGCCTGGGCAATCGTTCCGCGCTAGAGTGGATCATCGATCAATACAAGGTTTCAACCGGCAAACGGAGCGGCATCGTGAACGATCCGAACAAAGCCGGCGATCCTGAGTACATCGTCAGATTGATAGGCCAGGTAATCACGGTGAGTCTCGAGACAGTCAAGGTCGTCCGCGGATTGCCGGATATTGGCCCCGCTTAGCGCGAGGAGATGCGGATACTATGTCAACCGCGATTCAAGTGGAAAACTCAGGGCAGGCAAAAGAAACTCCAAACGACGATCGAGCAACCGCGGAGTTACAAAAGCTGAAGCTCGAGATCGAATCGTTGAAGAGCAAGAATAAATGGGAAGCCAGCATCGGGAGGTTCTTGCCGATAATAACGGCCCTGGTCGCCATCGGAGGCTTTTGGATTACGCTTCATCAGTTCACCGTGCAACAGAAGAACCGGGAGACGGAGCGCGAGACCGATCAAGCTCAAAAGGAAGCGGAACGAAACGAAAGGCAAAGGCTGAGAGATGTTGAAGACAAGAGAAGAAGCGACGAACAAAAACAGCGGGAAGCCGACCGGGATTTAGCGCTGGCCAACGAGATAAAAAAAAGCAACGAGACCCGAGAGCAGGAATTCAAAAAGCCATTCTGGCAAAAGCAGATCGATCTTTACTTTGAAGCGTCCGAAGCAGTCGCGACCCTGGCGAACTCCACGAACGCCGCCGAAAAAGAGAAAGCCGAACAGAAGTTCTGGCGGCTCTTCTACGGCCCCCTTGTAATGGTGGAGGACGCCAAAGTGGAGCGAGCCATGATCAACATCCGCGATTATCTTATTGCCTGCAAGAGCGATCCGGGGGAGTGCCGGGACTACAAGTTGGGCCGTCTCTCCCTGGCGCTTTCTTCCAGTTGTAAAGAATCGCTTGGAAAGTCCTGGCGAATAAAACTCGAACAGCTTCGCGGGAAATACAGCGATCTCTCGAATCGCTGAGCCGTAGTAATGCCGATGAGAAAAGCTCAAGTTAAGAGGGCTGAGAATCACAACCACCCTCCCATCGAAGGACCGAACTCCTTCTTGACATGCACGATTAAAGGCCGCTCGATCCCTTCAATCCTCGCCCGTTGCACTATTGGGAGCGGGTCATTGCCGTGCCCAATGAGCCGGTCTCCATCCAGCACAACCCACTGACCTGCATACTCACGCTCGTGGCCGGCGATCCAAGTCATCTCCAGCGAGCGGTCTATATACGGCAATCTTGCTTTTCGAACACGCGGCATAGTCCTTTCCACCATTCCTTCTCCCCTTTCACCGGAAGTGTACTTTAAGATATCGGAGCCGAGAAGTTCATCCCAGTGAGCGTGGCGGCGGCTAACGGCTTTGCGCTAGGAACGATGAGTGTGAGCCCATTCCCGCTACTTTACAATCTCCCCAGGAAACGATACGTTTTCCGCTCGAACCCTTGAGTTCGCGAATTCGAAGGAAAGCATTATGGACGGCGTTAGAGAGGGGTGAAAGCTCTTATGCCAAAAAAGACAACGAAGCATTGGAAACGTGGGCGAGGCAAGCTCGGCGTACTCGCTCCATTGATTGGGAACTGGACGGCTACCGCGGCGACGCCAATGGGACCAGTGACCTGCACTAGAAGTCTCGCCCCGGTGCTTGGCGGCCACTACATCGAGCTCAGCGTTCGCTGGCAATTCGGAAAGGGCGCCTACGAAGAGCACGCGATGATTGGGGTCAACTCCGAAGGGAAGATCGCCTTCTGGTCGTTCACCTCGGATGGAAAGAACTCCAGCGGACTACTGGCCGACTGCTCGGACATTCATCCCGAGGCGATCGGGTTCGAAGCGCGGATGCCGGCCGGTCTTGCGAGAATGGCCTACTGGCCGGATGATGACGGCGGTTACTACTGGGCCGTCGAAAGCAAGAACAAGAAGGGTTGGAGACGTTTCACCGAGCATCATTACAAGAAGGCCTGAGGAGGATTGGGGGATTGCGGATTGGGGATTGCGGATTGGGGATTGCGGATTGGGGATTGAGGATTGAGGATTGCGGATCGCTGATTGCTGACATCTGATCGCTGACTGCTGATCGCTGACTGCTGATCGCTGACTGCTGATAGCTGACTGCTGATAGCTGACCGCTGACTGCTGACTGCTGACCGCTGACCGCTGACCGCTGACCGCTGACCGCTGATCGCTGACTGCTGATCGCTGACTGCTGATCGCCGACTGCTGACTGCTGACCGCTGATCGCTGACTGCTGATAGCTGACTGCTGACCGCTGACTGCTGACTGCTGATTTTTTGGAGGCTACTAATGACGTTCCTGTTTGTAATTCTCCTTCTTCAGA
>JAHFUG010000385.1 GCA_023265195.1 Blastocatellia bacterium
GGCTGCGGCCCCCTCGTTGTTTTTGTTTTCTCTCCTCGCGACGCGAGGGAGAGAGGGAATGGAAAACGGGAGTCCGGCGTGCGCCCTTCGTAGCCTGTGTCTGAACAATCCACCAACTGCGTTGGTGGGATTCTCGGAGTTTTCACACAGTCTCTGCCGTGGGTAGGATTTGGGAAACCCGGAGCGGGGCGAGTTTGCCCGGCGCGAAAAGAGCCGCTATGATCACAAATTCTCGCGAGTGTTTGACGCATACGAGTGTTTCGGCGTCCCGTTTTAACGAGACCAAGACCAGGGTTGATCCGCGAGCGAAAATCAACGGCGATTCGCGGCTAACGCTGAAGCGGAAAATCAGATGAAAGCCAACGGTTCCCAACCTGCCGTACGATGCCAGGGCTTGATCAAGCGGTACAGCGACGTCACCGCGGTTGACGGCCTCGATCTCGAAGTGCGAGCCGGCGAGTGCTTCGGGCTGCTGGGGCCCAACGGGGCCGGGAAGACAACAACGGTCGAGATACTCGAAGGCCTGACAGCCGCCGACAGCGGCGTTGTCGAAGTTCTTGGACGGTCCTGGGGCGCCGGCGACGATCATGCTCTTCAAGAACGGCTGGGCGCGCAGCTTCAAGAGACGCAGCTTGCGGAGAAGCTCACCGTGGAAGAGACGTTGAGATTATTCCGTAGCTTCTACACTCGAGGCCACGAGGTTGATGAAGTGATCCGGCAGGTCGAGCTTGAAGAAAAGCGCGCGTCTCGCGTTGGAAAACTCTCCGGCGGACAGAAGCAACGGCTCGCGGTCGCCTGCGCCCTGGTGAGCGATCCCGAGCTGCTCTTTCTTGATGAGCCGACTACGGGACTCGACCCTCAAGCCAGATTGAAGCTGTGGGGCATAGTCGAGAACTTCCGCGAATCCGGTGGAACGACTCTTTTGACAACGCACTACATGGAAGAAGCGACGCGTCTGTGCGACCGGGTGGCGATCATGGATCACGGCAAGGTGATAGCGATGGGAACGCCCGCGGATTTGATCAAATCGCTTGGGGCCGATCAGATCGTCGAGTTCACCGCCAAAGGCGATCTCCAGGAATCCCGATTCGCGCGGCTCGGCGGAGTGAGCGCGGTTCGTCAAAGAGAGGGCCGAATATCGTTGACCGTTTCCGATATCGGAGCCGCGTTGCCGGCGTTGCTCGCCGAGGTGAAGGCGCAAAACGCCGAACTGGTGTCGCTGACCACTCATCAGGCTACGCTCGAGGACGTGTTTGTCAGTATGACCGGGAGGATGTTGCGCGATGGCTGAAGCCGAAAGTGAGTACATCGGCGGCGCGTCCGCCGCAAAAGAAGCCGCCGCGAGAAGAACGGGAGCCGGCGAGCGGTTGAGTCCTCTCGTTCAACTTACTCTATGCCGGACCCGCGAGTTTATCCGCGAGCCCGAGGCGGTCTTCTGGGTTTTTATTTTTCCGGTTCTGCTCGCCTTCGCGCTTGGGATAGCATTTCGAAACACCGCTCCTGATAAGACTCGCGTCGCGATCGAACGATCCGAGCGCGCAGGCGCCGACGGGTTGGACTCACGCGATTCGGATGCGGCCGCCCGAGCGCTGAATCAATCATCAAGCGTAGCCGCCGAAGTCATGGCGGCGGCCGACGCGGCTCGAGCATTGAGAACCGGAAGAGTCGATCTCGTTGTTCGAGCTTCCGCCGGCGGCGGGTTCGAGTACCGCTTCGATCCGACAAGGCCCGAGAGCCGTATGGCGCGATTAACGGTGGACGACGCTCTGCAGCGGGCAATGGGACGATCCGACGCGGTCGCGGTCAGCGATGAAAAGGTGACCGAGCCCGGCGCCCGTTACATCGACTTCCTGATACCGGGACTGGTCGGACTGAACCTGATGGGAAGCGGGATGTGGGGTCTGGGATTCGCGGTGGTTCAAGCTCGCACGAGAAAACTCCTCAAGCGATTCGCGGCCACTCCAATGCGGCGGACGCATTACCTGCTGTCGTTCATGTTCTCCCGGCTGTTGTTTCTTGTATTCGAAGTCGCGGCGGTGATCGTCTTCGCGTGGCTGGTCTTCGGCGTCGCGGTGCGAGGCTCGCTGGTGAACCTCGCCGTTGTATCGATGATCGGAGCAATGACCTTCGCTGGAATCGGGCTCTTGGTGGCGTCCCGGCCAAGGACCATCGAAGGCGTTTCGGGTTTGATGAACCTGGTTATGCTGCCTATGTGGCTATTGTCCGGAACCTTCTTCTCATCCGCGCGATTCCCCGTGTTTCTTCAACCATTGATCAACGCGCTGCCGCTGACCGCTCTCAATAATTCCTTGCGCGCCGTGATCAACGAAGGCTCGCCGATCTCGACGAGCTTGCCGGCGCTGGCGGTCATGATTGCGTGGGGAGTGATCAGCTTCGCGATTGCGCTGAAGCTCTTCCGATGGCAATGAAACCGGACAAAATCACGGTTGCGGTGACGGAAGCCGAGAGCGTAACCGCGCTCGTGTACGCCGCGGCTAGCGAAGGGCGATTTGGAATAACGCTCGTGCTGGGTCATGGAGCGGGCGCGGATCAGACCCATCATTTCATGGTGACGTTCGCCGAAGGACTTGCCGAACGCGGCGTCGATGCGGTGACGTTCAACTTCCTCTACACCGAGCATCGCCGCAAGGTTCCGGATCGGGGCGACAAGCTGGAAGCGTGCTATCGCGCGGTCATCACGGCGGTGACTCGGGCTCCGGGGCTTTCTGGAAACAAGCTCTTCATCGGGGGGAAATCGATGGGCGGCCGGATAGCCTCACAAGCGGCCGCCGACGGAGTAGATGGATTGCGCGGTCTGGTGTGTCTCGGTTATCCGCTTCATCCGCCTGGGAAACCGGAGCAGCTTCGATCCAAACACCTGCCTCGAATCAAGCTGCCAATGCTGTTCGTGCAGGGAACCCGTGATCCGTTCGGAACGCCGGACGAGCTGGCCCCGATAATCGAGAGCCTGAAACCAAAGCCCGGAGTCTACAAGATCGAGGGCGGGGATCACTCGTTCAAAGTACCTAAGAAAGTTGGAGTCTTGCAGGAAGAGGTCTATCGTCTCGCTCTCGATACGATCACGGCGTGGCTGAAGCAGTAGCAAAAGTGGAGGAAATGATGATCGATGATTGATGATTGATGATTGATGAATGATGAACGATGATTGATGAATGGAGATCGAATGAATGATCGAGTTCCTTTGCTGCGTGAATGAACTAACTGTTGACTCCGCCGCGCCCTCCGCTTACCCTCTCAGGATACGCTGCCCCTTCTTATGAATCAGTCGAGCTACGGAGTATCACGATGAGAACAATCGGCGCATTGTGCGCGGTCTTGATTGCGTTATCCACGTTTCAGGTTTCCGCCCGGCAACAGGGACCGGCTAAAACGCGCACGCCACGATTGACCACCGAAGACGTTCAGTCATCCAATGCGGGCCGAAACCTGCCCGAAGCGCTGGAAGAGATCAATCTTAGACCGCTGGGAGCCGGCAAACTCGCGCCGCCGGCCGCGAAGGTATCCAATCCCCGTCAGGTGCTCGAACAGATGTTTACCCGGCTCGGTTCGTCGAAGACTTCCCGCATTCGGTCGCGCTTCTCAACGGCCAACGGCGAGATGGAAACGGTGGTCGAGACCGTCAAGCCCGACCGGGCGCGGGTCGTGAGTCAGGATTCGGAATTCATCGTCATTGGGCGCACCTTTTATATGAGGCAAGGGGGAGGAGCATGGCGGATGTCGGCGGCGCCCGCCTCCGCGCTGGATCAACTCGATATTGGCGGCGCGGACGCGATGAAGCGCCTTTTCGATATGCCGGGCGTTTCGATGAGCGCTCGAATCACCGGTGAAGAGGTGATAGACGGAGTGGAGACCGTGGGTTACGAATTCACGATCACCGACCGGCAGGGCACGGGTACGATCCAGGCTTTTGTCGGCAAAGAGGACGGACTGCCGAGGCGGCTGTTTGTTTCCGGACCCGGCCTCACGATGAAAGCGTGGTACAGCGGATTCAACGACGGGCTAACGATCGAGGCGCCCGAGATACAGTAGCATCCGGATGTAGCAGCATCTGATTGAAAGAGTCTTCCGGTTGAATTCTTCCAAGCGTTACTGCGGCGCTTTTGAGTTAACGATATCCAAGGCAGCGAGATCATCTTGACGGGTCGTCTATCAGCGTAGATCAGCGTTACGCAGTCAGCGAAAATCAGCGGTTAATTCCCTTTTTCGTGCGTTGCCGGCAATGAGATTTGTTAATCGGCCCACGAGTCGCGCTCCGCGTCGACGTAGCACTGTGCGTCCATATCCCGCCACAGTTCCTTACCCAGTCCGCGCATTTCAGTGATGCTGTGTTGCTGCGCTTGAGATTGCCGGACAAGTGATTGCACCAGCCGTTGTTGGTCTTCCGGCGCGAGTAACTTCGCGGCTTCAATCAGATTCTCTACATTGGGCTGCATAGCCATGTCCAACTCTCCTGTGGAATCCACATAGCAAAAGCGATTCGCGTCTGAGTATAACTCGGCGCCTTCACCGCCTCAAACGCCATCCACGCCACTGAACGCTTCGTCAATTCGGTTCTATCCATGCTAATCTTCGCCTGATTCCGCGTAGTCGAGACGGCTCATTATCCGAGGTACATCGAATGTCCAGCCCCGAGTTCGAATACGACGCGTTCCTGAGTTACGCAAGCGAAGACGGCGAATGGTGCGAGAAACTCGCCGACCGTCTGCGTGACGAAGGCGTGCGAGTTTGGTTTGATAAACGGGAGCTACAGCCCGGGGACCACGTGCTTGCGCGGCTTAATGAGGGCATCGAGAAGTCTCGAAAGATGATCGCGGTGTGGACCGAGAGCTACTTTCAGGACAAGAAAATATGGACCCTCGCCGAGAGCTACGGGCAACAACACTCCGACGTTCTGGCCGAGCAACGTCCACTGATTCCGCTTCTTCTTCGAGATTGCAAGATACCTCCGACTTTCAGAAGCATCCTGTCCATCGACTGCCGCAACGACGCCGATTTCGATCTACGTCTTCGCGAGCTTGTTCAAGCGCTCGATCCGCCGCGCCGCGACACCGGGCGTTCCGAGGAATTCCTGGATGATCGAGAACACGAAGCCGATCCTGTAAAACGTGGCCGTTTCGCCGCCGCCAAAGGCAAGCGCTTCGAAGACGACGTCGCCGCTCTCTATCGGTTGTTGGGCTTCGAGGTGACGCAAGACGTTCGGCTCGGCGGGTTTAAGATCGACTTGATGATCAGGCGGAAGGAAGGCGGTTTGGTTATTGAAGCAGTCGTCGAATGCAAGGACAAGCGAGTCACCGCCGACGACCGCAATCAGATACTCGCCCAGCAGAACGTTCTTCAGAAGGAACTGCCGGCTTATCGATGGCTGGCGGTCTCTTCGCTCGGCTTTACCGGCGATGCTCGCGCTGCACTGACGAAGGCGGGCGTCACTTGCACGACCTACTCGGAGCTTCTCCGCGAGCTCGTGCCCCTGGACCGATACATCGAAGGACTGATCTCGGATTACGAGTCGTGGGCCGCCGAGCGATGGAACGGCGAGGATTGGTTCATCAGGCCCGATCTGAAGACCGACGTCACTTACCTGAAGAAGACAGCGCTCGAGCACATAGGCAAATGGCTCGGCGATTCGCGAGGCAACTTGATGGTCGTCCTTGGCGACCTCGGCGCCGGTAAGAGCACGCTCGCCGGTTTTCTGGCGTACAACATGGCGAAGAGCTTTCGAGACGATCCGATTCGTCAACCCGCGCCGGTGTTGATTCCGCTCAAGGACGTGCGCAAGGAGAACTCGCTGGAAAGCATCGTCATCAGCCACTTCAGCGCGCGCGGGCTACAAGACATAAACTTCAGGCGGTTCATCCACCTGGTCCGGCTCGGCAAGATGGTCCTGTTCTTCGACGCGTTCGACGAGATGGCCGACCGCGTGCGCTGGGAGGTTACTCAAAGCAACTTCCGGGAGTTGCGGCGCGCCGCCGAACTCAGCGGCAAGGTGATACTCACTTGCCGGACTCACTACTTCAAAGACCGCAACGAGCAGGTCAAAGTCATCGGCGAAGGTCCGAAGCTCTCCGAGATCGAGACCGATCTATACCGAGAGTTGAGACAACAGTCAGGGGCCGAGGTCGTCTACCTGGAGGAATTCGACGACGAGAAGATTCTCGGGTATCTGGCGAGGGCGCGGCCCAGTTCCGTGGATGAGGACTGGAAGAAGATCCAGGAGATTCACAATCTGAAAGACCTCGCCCAGCGGCCTTTGCTGCTCGACATGATCGTGAAATCCCTTTCACGGCTCGACAAAGGCCAACCGGTGAACGCGGCGAATCTGTACACGGTCTACACAAACATCTGGGTCGACCGCGAAGAGGAGAAAGGCCGGTTCCTGGACAAGCACATCAAGCTGGCGTTGATGCTGGAGCTGGCGTGGCAGATGTGGAACGAAGGTAAATCGGTGATTCACTATCACGACCTCCTGCCTTTCTTGAAGAAGTCCGCACCGGAGAAGATAGCGAGAGCCAACGAAGAGGAGCTTCTCGACATAGCCCGCGAGATTCAGGGAGCATCGTTCCTCAAGCGAATGGACGACGCGGGCAACTTCTCGTTCATGCACCGCTCGTTCATGGAGTTCTTCCTGGCGCGAAAAATCTTCGACGCGATCACCGGCAAGGAAGACACTGGTGGGATGATCCATGCCGCCTTGGACACGAATCGGTTCGATCGAAAGGTCATATACTTCCTCACCCTTCTCGATGAGAAAGATCTGATGCGCGAACCGCTTCAGCGGATACTGACTTCCGGGTATGAGAAGCGCGTGTCTGAAAACGCTTTGCAGATACTCTACTGGAGTCGAAGAATTCAGTTGAAGATGGAGGACAAGATTCCAGATCCGGCTCTCCTGCGCGAAAAAATGCAGGGACGAATCCCGTCCGGCGCGAGTCTTCGAGAGGCGCAGCTTCAAGAGATCGTTCTCGAGGCCGCCCATCTTTCGAAAGTCAATTTTGATGATGCCGACTTGAGTGGAGCGAATCTCAATCATGCGAGCGTCAGCGGCTGTAGCTTCCATAAGGCGAAATTACAGGGGTCTCGGTTTGATGGCGCCGTGATCGACGGCGCCGGCTTCCGCGAAGCCGATCTTACGGACGCCGGGTTCGACAATGCGGCCATCGATGCCGCGGATTTCACGGCTGCCGTTCTCGAACGCACAACCTTCGCCGGGGTTGCTTCGAGAAACGTGCTCGGGATCGCCGCCGCGGAATTCAAGCCGGAAGATCTGACGGCCGTGGTTCAGCGAGG
>JAHFUG010000072.1 GCA_023265195.1 Blastocatellia bacterium
GCCGGAACAAAAATCGAGCAGTTCAAAAACTCTCAGGTCGGGAAGGGCGGTTTACCCCCGCTCCTCTGGTTGCGGCCAGTTTGAGATAATCGCGGAGAGCGGGGGTTAACCGCCCTTCCCAACCTGAGAGTTGATAACGTTGAGCCTGAGACCGCGTGTTGGTCCGGCATACTGGGGGCTTGTTCCAAAGAGATTCTCATATCGCCATAGGACAGCCGGTTACCCGGCTTGACCCGCGAACGGTGGTGACAGTCTTCGGATCATCGCCGCATTGTCTTGATGAGACGCTTTACGCCCTTCTCGGTCTCGTGCTTTGGTCGATGCTGCTCGGAGTTGAATAAAACTGGACGTTGCAAATCAACAAGCAGCGTGATATAGATTCTGCGTGTAACGGGCCTTTCCGGCGTTAGGCGGCGAAATGAACCTAGGCGTTCTAATACCTCAGTTATTCTATGATTTGATTGGAAGGATAGCCCCTGGGGCTGCGGTGATGGGGTGCGCACTCATTCTCCTCGAGGGTCGGGAACGGGCCATGCTCGACTTGACTAGATGGTCTATCAGTGAGGCTCAGGCTACTCCTCCGACAACGCTCATTCTGGTTGGCAACCTACTAGTTTCCTACGTGACCGGATCTCTGCTGGGCGGCTTCTGGTTTTTGATTGCGCCCACTGTCTTAGGTAGTAAGTTCAGAAAGACGATCGAAGTGGCATTCAGGGAAATCCAGAAAGTTGTTGCCGCTGATGATGTGTCCACGGCGATCAATCATCCCAGCAGCGTGGCTTTCATGTATGACTATATACAACTACGCTGCCCACAAGCCGGCGCCAGAATAGCGAAGCTACGTGCGGAGCAGCATATGACCGGGGTTCTGATTGTCGGGCTCCCAATCATTTGTGTTGCGTTTGCTTGGTTATCGACTAGGGGCTATCGTGATGTGATGTTTTGGGTAGTTGAAGCACAATTGGTTTTCGCCATTGCGGGCGCCGTGTTGTTGGCTAGACATCTGGAGGAGCGATCCGCGTATGCTTTAGTAAGTTACTATTCCCTGGCGGCAGCAGGTCTTACTGAAATGGAGGATACCCAGAACGCTAGTAAGTATTTAGGGCAGGACGCTCGCGAAACCCTACCGAACCTGCCCGCGGCTGAAGGGCGCAAGATAAAACCCGTGCGGGCCCAACGCGAGGATCGGGGGCGTAAGATAACGACGCTCACGGACAGGTATATCTCTGGAACTGAGGTAAAGGAGGAGCATCAGGCATACAGACCGTCAGGCGACCCGCAATCGCTTGCGCCCTCGGTGATGGCCGGTCCGACTCCACTCGATGAGCGGATTGCCGAAATCGCTAGGCTGCAAGAGGGTTGGTTCGAACCGGGCTCCCCTCGGCTCGATCCTGACGGTCTCGCCAAGTTCGGAAGTCTCATGAATCGCATCTTGAGCGAGGGCGGGGTTCCTGCGCCGTACATTTATCCGACACCGGAAGGCGGCGCTCAAGCAGAATGGTCCTTTCCACACTGGGAGGTCAGCGCAACAGCGTCGCTCGCGAGTGGGGCGCTTCATCTACACGCTACACATCTCGAAACCGATCGCAGTCGAGATATCGAAACGACACTCGATGCGGACAACGCAGTTGACGCCTTCCTCGAGTTTATGTCGGAGTTTACGCGGTAATCGTCGAACCAATAACCGAATCCTCAATGCCAATTGCCACGGAATATCTCATTGATGACTTGGACGAACTCCTTCACCGGAATGCTCATCCAACGTTTATCGATAACGGTAGAATTTCCAGCCAGGCCTTTCGCTTAACCAGCCGCGATGAAGGTAGACTTTCGATCCAACAGAATAGTAGAGCGGCGGCGGCAATCGCCTATGAACGATATACGGCAAGAGGCCTTCAATCTGGAGGGGTCTGGAGCATAACGGTCGCTGAATGCGGCCAGTTCACCTTGAGCGTTTACGACGATCCGCTTGAAGATGATGACTCCCATGCTATAACCGACTTGATTGCCTACAGTGTTTCACAAGCCAGAAAGCTCACGAACAAGCTTGCCAGTAAAGCTAGAGAGCGCGGCTGTCAATATCGTCCTCACTGAAAGTAAGTGACCGCCTCCGACATTCCGAGATATTACCTGCAAGCGATATCAGTCCAATGAGACCACGCCGATCTTCGCCAATAACCGCAGATAGTCCATCACATCGCTTACTGAGATCGGTCCATAAGCCGCCGCTATGAAATCGCGAATGTCCTTCACGCTTCTGGTCCCGTCGACGAGGTTGAGGATTTCATATCTGAGAATCTCTCCGCGCGGCATCGCGCTTATCTTTTCGACGGCCTTGAGATCGTCGCCCGAGGCGCGGTCGCCGATGTAGTCGTAGTAATAAACGTCCATCGGGCCGAGCACTTTTCTTGACGGTATAAGCCTCATGGCCGGGGACGCCGGCGGTGCGGCAGGCTCTTTCGCGTTGCGGCTCTTCGAGGTCTTCGTCTCGCGCGGCTTCGGTTGCTCCTTGGGCTCCAATACAAAGAAGATGCGATTGCCCTTGTGCTGTTGCGACAATTGGCCGGTCAGCAGCAGCCAGGCGCCGCTGAGTTGATCGACCAGTCCTTCGACTTTCGACTGCAAGTTCTTGTCATTGGGAGCGAGCACCAGAACCGACCCAAGGGCGGCTGCGTCGTTCTCCAGCGAATGCGCGATCAGGCTGCGCGCTTCGTCGGCTCCTTCCCGGCCGGCGGCCTCGAGCGCCGCGGCCCGAGCGTTTGTGCGGGGAAGCTCGCCCATCGCCTTCGCGAACATCAGATCGGCAAGTCGCGAGGCCTCGGGCGCTCCTGCGTGCGCGAGAAAGTATCCGGACGCGGCCGCGATGAATGACGAACGTTTGATCTTCGTGGAATCTATATTCGACGGTAGATCGTTGTTGGTGTGAATGAAAACGTCGGGCCAGTCCGCCAGGTAGATCGCGGGTATTCGAAACGAGCCCTCTTGATACACGTCGTGGTCCGAGCCCATCGTATATGGGCCCATATCGGCGAAGAAAGTCTCCTTCGAACCTTCGGCGGAAATCAAAGCATCCTCGAAACCTGCCCCGGCGGCCGCTTTCTGGCTTCCCGCGATCACGTACTCGGTGAAGACGTCCGCTACCCCGTTCAGGCAACTCGGAATGGAGGCCGGCGTGTGAGTCGTGTGGAGCACCGCCTTCGTGATCGAGTGATCGCCGCCCACCATGTCCAGGTGAATCACCGCCTTCATCCGGCGAACAATGTCGGGATGCATCGCGAAGTAGGCGACGGTCCCGGTTATCTCAGGAGGCCAGATGAAACGAATCGTGCGCCGAGGCTTCTCGATTTCTCCACGGCCGATCAAGGTCATCAACGTGCGGGCGACCTCGAGTATGGCCGCCGCGCCCGATGCATTGTCGTTCGCTCCCGGTTTTTGATGACAAAGATGGCAGGAATATACGATCTCCTCGGCAGCCAGATCCGCGCCGGGGATCACCGCGCTGACCACGTCGTAGTTGCTCGGCTTAGTCTCCGCTTTTACCGCCGCCCGCAAGATGATCTGCTGCCCGCCGGAGAGCCGGTCGCGAAACTCACGGGCCTTTCGGAGAGAAATCATGAAGGCGAACTTGTTGCTTGCGTTGTAGGGCGACAGGTGACCCCAGCGGACATTGTCTACATAATCGCCGGACCAACCGGTCAACTGATTTTGCATGTAGCTCACGATTCCCGCCGCGCCGCGCTCGTCGCAAGCAAGCTTATGCACAGCCGCGACGGCGCCGCCGGCCAACACGATTTTGCCTCTTACATCCTTGCCCTCATAATCGAAGGGCGACGCCCCGCCGCCGACGTCGATCAATGGGGCGCTGATGTCGGCGCTCTGCGAATAATCGGCGAGGGCGACTCGCATCTCGTCATAGTCGGCGATCTTCGCCCGGTTTGGCGTCGTTTCCCACAGCTCGGCTCGCTCCACCTCCCAACCCGGCGTGGACTTCAAAGTGTAGTAGGTCTTTTGTCCGTCGGCGGGGAATTGCTCGATCTGGACGTTCCGCAGTCCATACTCCCGCGCCCGGGTAGCTATGTAATCAGCGGCGCGAGAAAAACCTGACGATGCTTGCACTCGGTGATTCCGCGCGAGCTCGGTGACCGTGTCCTTGGCGATCAACCCGCTTATCTCATCGCCAATCGCTTTGACCTCTTTGTCCGAAAGCAGAGGCGTTTTTTGTGTCCTGGCCCCGTCGGCGGAAAAGGCCGTGGACGTGGAAATAATCAGGATAATAAGAAAGGCTACAACTGACCGGTTCTTTCTCATGTGCGCCTCTTGACTATGAGTCGAGTATTCCAAGACAGATGAGGTTTTCGGGCGAGACGCCTTTAAGCGCTTCTCATTGTTTCTTTCTATTTTCTGTCGACATTCGTGCGGCGAAGACTGATTCGACCCTGCACGATTGACATCACCGCCGCGTATGCGTATCCGAGCAGGTAAATCAACAGGAAGGGTAGCGTGGCGAATATGTGGCTGTGCACGGCGTACCACACCGTGAAAATGAAGTAGGCCGTGAATAACAGTTCGAGGGCCGGCAGCGCCAGCCGGCGCGGTAAGTACTTTTTCTTCAGCCACGAGGAGTCCGCGTGTTTCTCGATACCGTATTTCGGAGTACGCACGAACGGGGTCTTTACGCCCAGGACCGCCTCCAGCACCGCGCGGGCATTGGAGAACGTCAACGCGATCCCCATGCTCATCACAAACGGAAGGTACTTCAGCGATTTCGAGTAGGTCTTTGGATTGAGATGGCGCTCCGAGACAAAGTAATACACGATGACGGACAGCGTCGAGAACGTCAGGATCGGCACGTCCAATACGAACAGGTGAAAGAATCCCTGATTATACCGGACTATCAGAATTGGCAGGTTAATAACCGCGAGCACGATCACCAGCGGGGCGGCGAGGTTCCCCGTCAGCCTGAAGAACTGTTCGAGTTTTACGCGGAGCGGCAGCCTTGGATCTTTGCGGATTCGCGGAAGCATCTTGAGCCCAACTTGCACCACGCCTTTAGCCCAGCGCTTCTGCTGCGCTTTGAATGCGTTTATCTCAACCGGAAGCTCGGACGGCACATCCTCGTCGAGAAGGTAGACGAATCTCCAGCCCATTAGTTGAGCCCTGTAGGATAAGTCCGTATCCTCGGCAAGCGTGTCGTGTTGCCACCCGCCGGACCACTCGATCGCCTTGCGGCGCCACATGCCGGCGGTTCCGTTGAAGTTGAAGAATCCGCCGCAGCGGCTTCGCGACGTTTGCTCTATCACAAAGTGCGCATTGAGCATTATCGCCTGCACCCTGGTAAGCAGTGAGTAGCCGGAATTGATGTGGCTCCATCGCATCTGAACCATGCCGACGCGCTCGTCCGTAAAGTAATCGATAGCCCGGCGAATGCAATCGCGCCTCGGTACGAAGTCGGCGTCGAAGATCAGAACGAACTCGCCGGTGGACTCCTTGAGCCCTGCCTCGAGAGCCCCCGCCTTGAAACCGTGTCTATCGATGCGATGGTGATAGCTTATGTCATAGCCTTGATCGGCGTACTTCCTGACAACGGCCGAAGCAATCCGCTCCGTGTCGTCGGTCGAATCGTCGAGCACCTGGATCTCGAGTAAATGGCGCGGATAATCCAGCGCCACGACCGATTCTATCAAGCGTTCGGCGACGTACATTTCGTTGAACAGCGGAAGCTGAACGGTCACCCTCGGCAGCTTGTCTTCGGCGAATCTTGATTTGGGCTTCGGAGTGAAGTCCTTGTAGCGCAGAAACAGGTAGACCAGCCGGTAGCGATAGATTCCGTACACCGACAAAAGCCCCAGGATTCCGAAGTACACGATCATGAAATAAATGTCTTGATCGTCGTTGACGTTCAGGTAGCTTATGTTGCCGGCGGGATAGCGGCCGCCCTGAGAGAAGGAGGAAGCGATGTACTTATCGATGGCGGTATTCTCGGTTGGCCGAATAGCCAGAGCGGACATCTCGACTTGCGCGGGCTTCCCAGGCTGAACGTTGACCCGGTTGATTACTCGCTCGACGCCCCTGCACTCCGTTACAAGTATGTACGGGCCGGGCTCCAGGTCGTCGAACGCGAACGAGCCCGTTGGGCTTGAAGTCGCTTCACTTCGGGCCGCTGATTCCTGATTGATCGCAACCACCGTCAGGCCGGCCATCCGATAGCCGCGGTGTTCGACAATATTTCCGAGAATTGAGCCGCGTTCGGCGGCGTCCGCGCACGGCGTAAAGAGGAGGGCGAGTAAGAAAGTCAACCCAGGCCTGATCAGTTTCTTCATATGCAAATTACCTGGCGCGCGGATGACTAGACGGTACTTCGCATCGCGGGCTGGTGTTTCATAATCGTAGGAGTATATGGATGGGCTTTGGCTTATGCAAGCGAGCCCAAAAGGGGCCAAACCGAGATCCTCTCAGGCCTTCCCCTGGGTCTCCACACCCTTCAGCCTGAACTCTCCCGCGTCGCTGCATCCGCCATGACTGATCGGGTCAAATCCAAGAGTAAACCTGCATAGAATGTTCCAACCCGCGCGATGATTCCACCGGTGCATTACCCTTGTGACAGTTCAACGATCATAAGAAACGCGTGTTCTAACAATCTCGGGTGAGTCAACCCTTCTCACCTTTCGCTTTCAGTCTCACTATTGCTGCCCTCCAGCGGCTTGGTTTTGGCGGCCAGGAGGATTAGACCAGGCGGTTCGCTAACTCAAGGAAATCGTCCTGGGCAAAATAGTGAGGCATGTATACGCGCTCAAGCGCATTGATCGACTCATCTTCAAGTACTGACCGTCTCAGCTTCGGGAGCCAATGTTGTCTTGCGAATCCTACAAGAGCCGACATCAACTCCTTGCCATTCATATCCGCAAGATAAATGTCGTCAGACAAGAATGCCGGTTGGGATACTTCCGCGAACATCTCGTCGTATAGTTGCGTTACCGCCGATTCCTCGAAATCAGTATTCGAAGCAAAAGTCATTGCCTCCTGTCTTATGCGATGACACTCTTTCATCAACCGATCCAACCATGCTGATCGGTCGATGTACCGTGATGTTGCTAGTGATCGAGAACGTTTAGGTGGCCCCTTGATTCGCGTACTGAGACTGGCGTCTTTCTTCGCGTTCAATCGAGCATACGCGAGCCAGCCGGCATGTTCCTCAATCATAGGCCGAGCTAGTGCTCGCATTAACTCTCTGACTTCCTCCTCTGTCACAGGCATTCCGGTGTCCAGGCCCGCGACAGTCCTTCTTAAGAATGAGAAAGCATCCGCCACAACGCCGGGATCGAGAAGGTAGTTTTCGATTTCGTGGCGACGCCACATGAATCGCTTGCCGCCCGGCTTCCAGGAACTGTCCACTTCTTGAATAGAGCAAAAGTTCCTATCCTGGACGGAGTAAGCTTGATCGACTGGAACACTTAGCGCGCCATCCGTTTGCAGCTTGCGGGAACGCTCCTCGAAGAAGCTCGCAACGCTGCCTAGACTCGTGTCACCGCCGGCCGCCATAATCAAAACAGCTTTACCTAACTTCTGAGCGATGATTCGGTCTAGAACTCTAACGTCGAGCCCATCCGTCGGACCTTCGCAGATCAAGTACACGTCGGCCATTCTTAATAGGCGCTTGCCGTAGCCGGCTCGAGTATCTCGCCAAGTTCGATAACTGCTTCCGGCGGAAGTACATCACGAAGATATGGAGAGTGAGTGGTCGCTATGATTTGATTCTCCTCGCCAATCTTTGGGAGTAGGTTCAGCAGCTTGCGCTGCCATATTGGATGCTGGTGAAGTTCAATCTCATCGACCAGAACAACTGACCGATGAATATGTTCCGACACCATTCGGATAAGAAACACCAAAAGCATTTGTTCCCCGCTACTCAGGCCATCGTACCCATACTCGTAGTTCCCGTCGTTGAAGACCAACTCCGGAGTTCCCGACTCATCCATCACAGCCCCTACTAGACGATGTGGGGCGCATACCTGAGCGTAACGTTCTTGAACCAGTTTGAACTGGTCAAGTTGCTTGGCGCCTGAGCCTCGGGGAAGGAGCGACTGGACGGCTAAACTCAATAGTATTGCCTTAGGATCTGAGGTTCGGCGATCGCGTTGTTCGCTGTCGCCACCAACGCTTTGGCCTTGAATAATGTCCCATATCTCTCGTCGTATCGTCTTCTCCATTCCAGCTCGCTGCTGATCGAAGGTAAAGACGCCACCGGCGCGTCGAAATGAGTCCCAACCAATCTTACCCGTCGACAAAAGACGCGCCACCGTTACTCGACCCTTAAATAAGGTCCACGCCCCGTTTGGATCGTAATGGGTGAAGCCCAAGGTGGATTTGTTGTTCGGGTCGGGGTACGTCCACGTTAACTCGACGTCTTCTACCCCCGGCGTATGCTTCAAACGAATGCGCTCGGCTACATCACGCGGTATCCTGTTGGAAGGGACACTCACCTCAATCCCCTCGCCACGCGCATCATTGAGAACGATCTTGTTGGCTAGTTTCAACTCCTTCGCCAGATCGTAGAGACGTATGTCTTGTGGCTGATCATCAGTGTTCGCCCCCGTACGGATCCGCGACAGGTCTTTCGCGGTAGCAACCTCCTCCGGCGAGAATCTCACCCAACAAGTCACCTTCGTCTGGAGACTGCCCCTCGTGACGATTGTCCGCGGACTCAATACAAAGCCTGGCCGCCTGTAGATCAGCTCAGTACCAATACCTATGCTAACCGCCAGGGCGTCAAGAACGGTCGTCTTTCCGCTAGTGTTTGGCCCTATCAGGACAGTCGTATCACGCACGCGTCCGAGTGAGTCGGTAAAATCCAACTCCAGTCTCTTGATATGCCTGAAGTTCTCAATAACTGCTCGTGCAACCTTCATCTCGTCACTCTAATGCGGCGCCGCTGTGGCTACCCTTGCTCTCACAGGACGATTCCTAGGAGTCTCTGATCACTGACGTCGACCAAGCTGAGACCTCTAAGATTGTCCAGACCAGCAAACCCCAGGAATCACAGCAGCGTTTTGATATCACCTTCAATCTCTCCATATGAGACCATGCCAAGGTGAGTGCTTCGGATCTTGCCCTGCCTGTCCACGATAAACGTCGTCGGAATGGAGTCAAATGGACCGTACGCGTTCACATCCGTGAGAGACCCAATCACAATTGGATAGTTGATCTTGAACTGCTTCGCGAAGCCGGCCACCGGCTCGGGCCCGTCTTCATCCAGCGATATGCCGATTATCTCCAATCCGCGATCGTGATACAGGTTGCGAAGCTTGATTAACGATGGGATCTCGGCGCGGCACGGTCCGCACCATGTCGCCCAGAAGTTGACTACTAGAACTTTGCCTTTGAAGTCGGCCAATCTTACGGTCTTCCCGGAGACGTCCTTTAGATTAAAGTCCGGGGCCGATTTAAGAGCCGTATCGTCGTTTGGAAGTGGAGATCGCACCGCGGCTTGCGTGGAGGGAGCCCGACCACCGTCATCGTTAGGGAAGCCGGCGCAGTCGAAGAACATAATCAGCATCGTCATTAACACACTTGCCGTCATTGCCATGATTGAATCCTCGAATCGGTCTCACGATAAGGCTGCCGTCGAAGCAGCGCCTAATATCATACCTTAGAGCCACGCCTTTGCAACTACACATCCCCAACAACGCATCCGGGAGTGGGGTCATCAAGTGTTGTTCTTTCTTGCGGGCCTCCTCCGCGAACCTCTTTTGCGCTCTAAGTTGATGTGCTTCGCCTGATCTTTGCGCAGCCGAGCCCCAGCAAAGAGATTTCTCGAAAAGGCGCAAAGGCCGGCCCAAAGATCGCAATAAGATGTTTCAAGAAAAATAAGATCCCGGGATTGCTTCGCGGAGGGCCGCTCATTGGCGGTCATTGATTTCGAGTATCGCGGTTCGACGTTATCCGCCGCTGTTCTTTCTCAACTCCAGAAGAACCTGTTTTGCGACGGCTCTCAGAGTGTCGAACACACCGACGCCTTTGTTGGCGATAGCTTCAAAAGTGGGCTCGCCGTTCTTATTCAGTTCTTTCTTGAGTTCTTCGGCCGCGACGACGTTTGGCAGGTCACGCTTATTCAACTGGAGCACGTAAGGGACTTTCTTGAGCTCATATCCCTGTTGATGCAGGTTGACTTCAAGGTTATAAAGCGACTCGATATTGGCGTCCATTCGCTCCTGCTGAGAATCGGCCACGAATACCACGCCGTCGACTCCTTTCAGAATCAGCTTTCGGCTGGCGTCGTAGAACACTTGGCCGGGCACCGTGTAAAGATGGAATCGGGTCTTGAACCCGCGAACCGTGCCAAGGTCCAGAGGCAGGAAATCGAAAAAGAGCGTCCGGTCGGTTTCGGTTGCGAGGCTGATCAATTTCCCTTTCGCTTGCGGAGCCGTGGAATCGTAGATGTACTGCAGGTTGGTTGTTTTTCCGCCCAGACCTGGCCCGTAATAGACGATCTTGCAATTGATCTCGCGCGATGCGTAGTTAATAAACGTCAAGGCTCTATCCTCTCATCACTGGGCGGGGCGTTGCTCCATTGCCGTTGCGGCGCCCGCGGGGGCGGCGTCAGCTAAACAGCGCGTCTATGTCGGCCTCCGTTATCTCGGCGAACGGCGAGTCGAGCGATAAGCCCATGTCGCGCTCCCGAGAGATCTTGGTTTCAATGTCGTCGAAGATCGAGTTCAATTCCGACGTGGCTCGTTTTACGCGAAGCCGCACGAGACCGAGACTCGAGCGCTCGTCGAATATGACGACCAGAATGACCCGCGACGCCACTATCGAAATGTGCATGTTGTCATGCTCGCCCTCGTGGGATAGCACTGGAAATCCACGTTCGCCGATCAGGTGCGCAAGGCCGTCCGTCGCCGCCACGTTGCCGGCCGTGAGGCTGGCCAAGCTGGTGATGTCCAGGTTGATCATCTCCCCATGCGCGCCGATCTGCTGGCCATTCTTGTCGCCGAGGAATACGAACTTGGCGTTCGCGTCCTGACACAGCCGTCCTATCACAGATTTGATCTGCTCGTACTCCTGTTCATACATTACGACCGGAGCCGTCATCACTTCATCCTCAAGTTTGATCGAATCGAGGGGTGCTGTGCCGAGTCGAGCGCCTTTTTTCGAATCACGAACGCCTGCTAGCTTTATTCTTGCTTGGCTGCCATTTCTATAGGGGTCTTCACAGGGGCATTGTGGGGTGCCGCTTTTATATCACAGGGTTTGATGGCATATCAAGACTTTTTGCCGACGCCTCGAATAAATGATGATTGAGGATTGATGATTGCGGATTGTGGATTGTGGATTGCGGCTAGATTCCGCAATCATCAATCATCAATCATCAATCATCAATCATCAATCATCAATCATCAATCATCAATCATCCGTTGCGTTACACATAAAACTTCTCGCCGCATTCTGGGCAGGGGCATATCTCGCGAAGACGTGACCACGTGTATATCCCGTCGTCGTGGCGGTCGCTGAACGTGAACTTGACGCCGTATCTCCCAACGTGTTCAGCCGTCACGATCGTTATGTCTTCGCGTATGTTCGCGGGATTCAGCATACGTCTGCCGGTTATTTCGTTCACGCAGTTTGCGCACGAGCATTCGGCGCGCAGATACTTGATCGGGAAGACGCTTCGATGCCCGTCGTCCCAGATCATCGTAATCTCCCCCGGTCCAGTTTTCGTTATTTCAGTCGGGATTGGTATGGCCATATCAACAGTCGTACGGGAACCTCAGCCTGACGAATGGCGCTCTCGGCCAGATAGGAGTTGACTGAGACCGGCGTCACGTCGGAATTCCGATAGACCTACTGATCTAATCCATGCTGTAAAGGACAGACTAAAGTCTGCGTTACTGCAATGCTACTTGTGCTTCCAGTTCGCCTGCCTTTTTTGAATGAACGCCTCGATTCCTTCGACCGGATCCTTGAGCGACATCAACTCATTCAAGTAAATATACTCGGCCTTTTTCAACGCCTCTTCAAATGCGAGCCCGTCGCAACTGGTGACCGCGCGGCGAGCCATTTCCAGCGCCGGCGCGCTCTTCTGACGCAGCATGTTCAGAATTTCCTCGGTCTTCTTTTCGAGTTCCGGCGAACTAACGACATAACTCACAAGTCCCAACGAACGCGCCTCCTCCGCATTAATCAACTCGCCCGTCAATATCATCTCAAGGGCCTTCTTTTGACCTATAACCCGCGGCAAAATCACCGAGCTTACCGGAGGAAACACGCCCAGCTTGATCTCGGGTTGTCCGAAGCGGGCGGTCTGTGACGCAATCACGATGTCGGCGAACGCAACGAGTTCGCACCCGCCTCCGAGAGCGGCTCCGTTCACCGCCGCGACGACCGGTTTTGACAGAAGCGCCAGCGACCTGAATATCCCGTGAAACGCTTCCAACATTTGATAAACGGTTTCCGGCCTGTGGTCCTCGACTGAAACGCCGGCGGAGAAGACGGGTGAAGCCGGCGAGGCGGTAATCACAACGGCGCAGGCGTCTCTCAAGGCGCCGATCCGCTGAATCGCGCCGGAAATCTCTTTCATCATCGAAATCGTGAACACATTCAATGGCGGCCGGGCCAGTGTGATACGCGCGACCCGGTCCGTTACGCCGAATTGGATATCTCTGTACGCAGTCGCCATGATCAATCAGTCATGTACTTCAGCATCTCCGTCTCGATGGCGGATGCGAGATCAGCCGCGTCGGCGATGATCCTAACGGTGCGGTCGCGCACGTCCCTGACTTCCTCATCGTCGGCCAGGATTTTGAGATTCACCGTGATGTTGTAGTACGAGCCTTTCATCGCCACCGCGGCGAGCTGCGCCCCCGTCGTCAGGTCGGGAAACACATTGGTGTTTCCAACCCCCGCGAGTTCCACAAGCAGCCTCAATACTTCAAGCGCCCGCTCCGAAACCTCGGACGGGGCTCGTATCGACTTCAACGTGGCCGCGACCACCTCTCTGTTGCGCGTCTTCCGCTCCTCTTCGGTGTCGCGGGGAAGCCGATATGCCGCGAGCACATCGTCGAAAGCAGCCGCGTCTTCGTCGATCAGCTCGCGAAGGCGGTCACCCAGCAGCTCGAGCTCGGAATTGATCTCTTTGACGCGAGCCTGCTTCTCGCCGTATTTCTTCTTGCCTATTGTAAGGTTGCACATCATCCGGCCCAGCGCCGTAGCCAGCAGTCCTGAGTAAGCCGCAACGCTGCCGCCGCCAGGGGTCGGCGTTCCCTCGGCCACAAGTTCGGCAAAGTTGCCGATCGTATCTCCCAAAATTACGCCCGCGCTATGATTTCCTTTTCCCATTTAGTCATTGCTCGTTTCCAGCGCCCCTTCCAGCCTGCGCTCTAGAATCTGCTCCTCACTGAAGCCTTCAAGCTGAAGATAGAAATCGGCCACGGCGTTGAGAGCTTGCCGTGGAACCAAGCCGACTATCTCCGACCCGATGACTGGAACTCCGTAGCGGGCGGCCTCGCGCTTGACCATCTCGAAGACCCGGAATAGCGGAGTGCCCTCGAAGTTCACCATATTGATCGAAACCTGCGTGACGCCCCGGTCTTTCAACTCGAAACCGAGCGCCTTCACATAACGCAGCCCGCCGTTTTGATGACGAATCGCTCTCGCGATCTTGTTTGCTATTGAGATATCGGACGTGCCTAGATTGATGTTATAAGCAATCAGCGGCGGCCTCGCTCCAACCGCGGTAATACCCGCCGTCGGATGCACTCGGGGCTCGCCATAATCCGGAAGGCGCGCCGGGTTTGCCGCTATCTCAGCGCGTATGCCCTCGAACTGGCCCTTGCGCAGCGATGCGAGGTTTTCCCGTTCCGGTCTGGTAGCTGCTTTTTCGTACAGATAAACCGGCACGCCGATCTCGCGCCACATCCGCTCGCCGCATTCTCGCGCGAGCGCGACGCAGTCGTCCATCGACACACCGGCTATCGGAATAAAAGGGATCACATCGGTCGCGCCCATTCGTGGATGCTCGCCGGTGTGACCGTTGAGATCAATCATCTCGGCCGCCGTCTTCGCACCCGCCAGCGCGGCGTCGACAACGCGATCCGGAGGCGCTACGAAGGTGATCACCGAGCGATTATGATTGGCGTCGGATTCCCGGTCCAGCAGAACCGCGCCCTTCACGGATTTGATTGCCGCGACTATCCGGTCTATGACTTCGGTGCGCCGGCCCTCGCTGAAGTTCGGCACGCATTCGACGATCTTTCGCATCGCTGATTCAAGACATCCGCGGGTTTGAAAAAACAGGCCCAGGCGGGCCTTTTTCGAACTTGAACTGTACCCGATTCACCGACGCGTTGCAAAGAACCGAACGGCCGTTCGTGGGGTAATAGTATCTTGCGGAGCGATGAGTATTCGGATTCGATGAATCGCCTAAAGACCCGCATAAAAGACGCACGCGCGCAGCCACAACAGTACCTCCGAAAAGCAAAGCCGAAGGTTTTTAACGCAGAGTTCTCCGCGGCCTTTGCGCCCATCTTTGCGCCTCCGCGAGAAAACTCTTTTCTCCGGTTTGGTTGCGATTCGGCTTCCGCGGAGGGCGCGGAGTCTCGCCCGGGGGTTCGCGGCCGGAGCTTGAGATTCTCCCGTTCAACAACGGCAACCGCCGGTTCGATCGAACACTACGGCTCCGGATTTGATAACGACCTCGGCGTGATTGACGCCAAAAAAGTAAGGTATCCGTCTGAAGTCGAGGCAATCGAATATAACCAAATCGGCTTGCTTACCAGCTTCAATCGTTCCAATGCGCGAACCCATCCCAAGAGTGTGCGCGGCGTTGACGGTAGCGGCCGTGATCGCTTCGGCCGGCGTCATTCTCATTTGCGAGCACGCGATCGACATCACCATCTGCATCGACGGCGTAGGCGAACTGCCGGGGTTGAAGTCCGTGGCGATGGCGACTGCGAGCCCCGCGTCGATCATTCGCCGAGCGGGTGGATAACGGTCAAGCCCGAGATTGAAGACGGCTCCCGGCAGCAAGACGGCCGTTACTCCGTTCGCTCGCAATGAGTCGATGCCAACGCCGTCTATCCACTCGAGATGATCGGCGGTCACCGCGCCAAGTTCTCCCGCCATCTCGGCGCCGCCGTTCGAGCTCAATTGCTCGGCGTGAATTCTGATTTGAAACCCAAGCTCGGAAGCCCGCGAAAGAATGCGTCGAGCCTGTTCGGCTGAGAAGACGTGAGACTCGCAGAAGACGTCGCAATAGCGGGCAAGTCCGCCGTCCGCCACTCTCGGCAACATTTCATCGATCACTAAGCTAACGTACTCATCAGGCGATTCACGATATTCGGGGGGGATTTCATGAGCACCGAGGAACGTCGGCACGAGATCGAGCGGCGTTTCCTCGTTCAGCCGTTTGATCACTCGTAGTATCTTCAACTCGTCATCCACCGTTAGCCCGTATCCGCTCTTGGCCTCGATGGTGGTCGTGCCGTGCTCTAGAAGCCATCCGACTCTTGGAAGAGCCATCTGAAACAACTCTTCTTCAGAAGCGGCTCGGGTCTTGCGAACCGTTGATAGTATTCCACCGCCGTGGCCGGCAATCTCTTGATAGGTCATTCCGGCGGCCCGCATCTCGTACTCGTCTTCGCGAGCGCCCGCGAAGACCGGGTGCGTATGGGCATCCACAAAGCCGGGCATGACGACTCGGCCGCGGGCGTCGATCCGCCGAACATCAGGTCCGGTCAAGCGCCGCGCGTCGGGTGTTGTACCCGTCAACGCGATGACGCCATCTCGCACGAGCACTGCGCCGTCCTCCAGTATCGCAAGCTCGCGCATCTCTTGCTTAACGCGCGATCGCTCGGGACCTGCCAGTGTGATTAGTTGCGCGCCGCTTATTAGTAATTCGTTCATCTCCCTTTCTCCAAGCAATCGTCCTAATTGATCTCTTCCTTCTTTGCTCCGGCCCTCCGTAGGAGGGCCATATTTATAGCACGTGTGGTGAGACGTTCGACGCCCCGCGGGAGGGCCATGTGTTCTCGGAATTGTGACAGCTTTGTTGCTCACTCGAAAATACAGATGGACATGGCCCTCCTGACGGAGGGCGGGCATTTGCGCCCGAGCCCTGCTAAACATGGCCCTCCTAACGGAGGGCCTGGACTAGCGGCACTTCGGGCACCTAGACGGATGACATGCTCGGCAGTACTCTTTGCCGCAAGACTCGCAGGACGCATGGGCCTCCGGCGAGACCAGATGCAACGCTTCGTCGCAGACGACGTACACGCTCGCTGAACTATAGGAGTGCTCGCAGAGCGGGTGCTCGAGCTTGCGGACGATTGGGTTCCAATCGAGCAGCAGCCGGCGCTCTTTCTTTCGGCGTTTCACTATCACCTCGAACCGCCGCACCGGCATGGTCAACTCCAATGTCTGAATCGGCGCCACGTCGATCTTGAGAGCGTATTTCTGCTCGAGGTCTCCTACCTTTGCTTGATACTCACGGTTGATGGCGGCGACACGCGTCTGTTCCAGCGCGGCGCTCTTCTCAGGGTCTTGCTCGCCCTCGTGCCTGCGCGTTTTTCTCGACGACTCCTTGCGTAAGCCGTCGTAGTACTCGAACAGCCGGGCCGAGTCGCGCTCCAGCCGCCGCTCGAGCCCGCCGAGAAACGGCGCGAGACTCGCCCGGATTCGCTCCGGAAGCACGGCTCGAATGAGCTTGTTCAAACGTTCGCGACTCCACGATTCGGGAATTCCCGTTCCTGACCCCCGCCATTCCCGCGCCGCACCACCGCCTGCCGCGAGCGCCGCCTCAAACGCCGGAATGAACTCGTCAACGGGGCTCGAGGTCGTCAGATTGATCGCGATCTTGACGATCCCGTCGCGCTTTTCGTCCGAAAACGCTTCGTAGCGGAAGCTGCACACGAGGTAACGAGTCCAGCCGGGAGATACGTTCAGAAGTTGATGCACGGCGTTCCCCAGAATCAAGCCGTGCTGGAGCACTCTTTCAGGGTGCGCAAGCGGAGGCGGTTCGACGTTCAGTTTGCGGCGCAGCAGGCGTCCACGTTCTCCAAGAACGTTGCCGAGCCGCTGAATCCAATCCGACTCGAAGCTCACTCGCTCGGAGTCCGAAGGTATTTCAGCGCCGAAACCCAGACGCCCAAACTCCGGAACCTTGAGTGATTGCTGAACGCCTGGAGGAGCCATGAACTCCAGGCCGCCGGGCTCGATGATTTCGACTTCCGCGCCTTCGCCGGCCATCAGCCGCGCCACAAAATCACGCAGGATCTCGGAAGGTTCAGCCATGATCACGCCGTGACAAACTCGTCTCCGAATAGATGCTCATCCAGCGCCTTGACGCCTTCGTAATTGCGCGTCGCCCGCACTATCTGTTCGCCGAGCGTTTCAAAAGCCGACGCGCGGCCGTGCTCGGTGGATTCCACCCAAGCGCTGAACACCATCTCGGCAAAATCCTGTTCGCCTTCCATCTCGCCGAGGATCGCGCCAATCTCTCCGACGACGAGCTGGAACATGTTGATCTTTTCATCGAGTATTTTCAGCAAGTGTTCTTCGAGCGTATTGCGGACGGCGAAGTTGAAGATGAAGACTTCGCGAGTCTGGCCGATTCTATGGAGCCGGCCGATCCTTTGCTCGATGGCCATCGGATTCCACGGCAGATCGAAGTTGATGAGCGTGTTGCTGAACTGAAGATTGCGCCCTTCGCCTCCGGATTCGGTCGATAACAGGACGGGGGCCTCTCTCGCGAATCGCTCAATGGCGGCGTCTTTTTCCGGCCCGCTCATCGAGCCGCTGAACCGCTCGAATCTCGTTCCTTCGGCGCGCAACAGCGCATCCACTGACGCGAGCGTGTCGAGGTGGCGAAGGAATACGATCTTCTTCTCATCCGGATTACGGCGCAGCAGCTCGAGCAGCGCGGTTTCTTTCGCGCTTCTGGCGATCGAGCGGTAACGCCACGCCAGCTCCTGCCACCGCCCATCCAGATCGCTCGAATCAATGAATCGTTGAATGGCTTTCGCTGCTGCTGGCGGCGAGGAGCCGGCCGCCGACAGCAGATGCCGCAACCCGAGCCGCGCGTGACCTCCCGCGTGCGCGTGATGTTCGCTGACCAGACTGGTCAAATCCCGATAGCAGCCGGCCTCTTCCGGCGCCGGCTCGACTCTCAATGTGATTGCATTGCGCGCGGGGAGGCGGACGTCGACCTGAGCGCGGGTGTTGCGGATCATCACGTCCCGCATCAGATCCCGCATACGCTCGCGGTTGGCGGGAATTCGCGGCTTGCCCGGCGTGACGTATGTCGATCGAAACTCCTTCTCGGTCTTGAAGAGCCCGGGCTTAAGCAGCGTAAGCAAATTGAACAACTCGACGAGGCTGTTCTGAACCGGGGTTGCGGTTAGCAGAAGGAGAAATCGCTTTTGCAGCGAATCGACCAGCTTCCAATTGGTCGAAGCGCGGTCCTTCAAGTGGTGGGCCTCGTCGACGATCACGATGTCATACGCCAGGCTTTGAAGAATCTCCAAATGATCCTTGCGGCGCGCCAGCGCGATCGACGCGATTATTCTCGGCTTCGACCAAAACGACGCCGGATCGCGGCGAACGAGATTATCGGCCGTCGACGCGAAGTCCACGCCGAACTTGGTCGTCATCTCCTCCATCCACTGCCCGACCATCGAAGCGGGAGTCAGGATAAGAATGCGTTCCGCCATTCCTCGCAGAACATACTCCTTCAACACCATCCCGGCTTCGATGGTCTTCCCGAGCCCGACTTCATCGGCAAGCAGCACGCGTCCGCGGAATTGCTTCAGCACCTTTCTGACCGTCTCCATCTGATACCAATAGCTGGTGACGTCGTGCAGGGCGGGGAGGCATAGCAACTCGTCGAATCCCTGCAGGAGGCTGAGATGAGCAAACTCGGACCGCAACCTGAACCATTGCTCCGCGTCCCGCCCGTCTTCGACCCCGGTTCCGGGAAGAATCAGGCTGTTTGGCTCCGGCAAAACGAAGGACATACTCATCGTCGCGGACCGCTTCAGTAGCGAGTTGGCCGACTCTACTTGCGCGTGCGGCGCCGTTTGCGCCGCGTGACGCGTTATGATGGCGATAGCCTTTTCGGCGGCGGCCATCATGGTCTTTGCGTGGCGCGCCTGGGCCCGGGCGGCTTCGGCTTGCCGGGCGGCCTTCTCGTTGGCGATGGCGCGCCTCTTCACCTCCCTATCGATTTTATTCAGCCATTGCCTGGCCCAGGGCGCGATCACGTTGCCACCCGGCAAAAAGGTCCGAACTAACTGCGCCATGAGCTGGGTCTCATGCTTGTCGATCAGACTCTGCGCAAGTTCCCAGCCGCCCTTCTGGGCAACCGCGATCACATGTGCAAGATCGCAGCTAGGGTCAGGTTCGTATCTTCTGATAAACCGTTTGCGATATGTAAGACAGTCGTCGGGCCGGTTCTCAAGCAGGGCGGCAAAGCAGGCTAACAGCAATAAGTCGGGGTCCGTCGGGTAAACCCTCAGAGCAGCCTTGACCTCCTGAAGGTCGATTCGGCGCCGCTTGTCGGCGCGGGCGTCGAACGCGTCTTTCCATTTCTCAAGGCCGTTCGCGGCGTCCAGCAATTCAGTCAGACTCGGGGAGCGAGTGACTGCCGGGCCCTCCGGGGCTGGCGCTTCTTTCTCAGCGTCTTTCGCTGATTCAACTTTCCTGTGGTCGAATAGGTTGCCGTCCATCTCTCGTCGGATTCCGCGAAATCGGCGTCAGCGCTTTCAGACTTGCGAGAACGTTCAATAAATGTCTCGTCCTGAAGATGTGACGATAACACGCCGAGGCAGGATGGGCGAGTGCCAGGTGGGGCCGCGTAATGACCTTGCAGGGAGGATGACAAGGTATCTTAGCTTGGCCCGCATCGGTGCTCACTTACACGCTCTGAATTTCGCTGGTGCAGCCTTTTGTGGGCTTCCTGGGACTATCTTATCGTGTGCGGCAAGTGCGCAGGCAAGCAACTTGTTGAACTTACCATTCGGACAGCAGAGTATAAGGCGTATTCTTTCGAACAAGCGCTTCCAAGTGTCCTTGCCTTTTTGCACGGACGTCTACGTAAGGCTCAGGGTATTGATTGAACCCTATTACCAAATTGTGGCGATGCCCGAAGCCTGAATCTTGCGGTCGCAAGTGATAAGAGGCAAGCCAAGATAATGGGCGGTCGCGGCAATAATCCTGTCCAGCATATCCGGCACAATGGCGCGTGCTATGAGTTTCGAAGCATCGGCAGCTTCGGTATCGAGCGGGACCACGGTGGGCGCGGTCGCGGGATCGCGCAGGACCTTCAATACCGCGTCGTAATCGTCCTCGGTGAATTTCCCTTTCTCCGCCAAGTAGCGCAACTCAACAATGCTCACGGATGAAACATAAACGGGAGCGCCCGCTGCTTCCGCATTGGCCAACGCCGTTTTTGCGGCAACTGACAGGCGGGATGGCTCGAACAATGACCAGATCACGGTATGGGTGTCCGCGACAACAGCAGGTGATACGCTTGCGCTCATTTAGTTCGGCTCTTCGCGGGGAAAGTTGCGGCACGCGTCGCCGCGCATTTCAGCAATATCCTCTTCGCTGATATGAACGTTCCTGTCAGCCAATATTCCCAATACGCTGCGAAACGGTTTCCTCTCCGCCGTTTCTTCCCGTTCGAGTGATTCAACATACTCGAGCGCCTTCCGTTGGGCTTCAACTGGCAGGTTTGAGGCTTTCTTAGCGATTTTTTCTACAACGTCAGTATTCATGCCGGCGTCTCCTAATCCATACCTTTCTTAATCCTGTTCGTCGTCAACATAGTTGAGATCATCCATCGTCTCTGTCAAGTCGGCGGGGAACAATTCATCGGTCATCGCCTGGCGCATTGCAGAAATGCGGGGATCATCCAGGGTCATAACTTCGCCTCTTCTTTCATCCTACAGTAATCATGCAGACTCGTAACCCGCTTAGCGGTCAAGACCGCACGCGGCAAGGACCTTTCATCTCAGTTTCGCGAACCGCTTTTCAACCAAATCGAGGGTCTCGTCTTTCTTAGGGAAGGCGAATCGAACCAACCCCTTCCCTAAAGAAGGATCAGAGCCGAAGAAGCTCGAGCCGGGCACCGTCGCCACTCCAATCTCGTCAATGAGCCAATAAGCAAACGCAACATCATCATCTCCTCTACCCAGTGCCCGGAAATCCGCCATCACGTAATAGGCCCCCTCGGGAGGCTCGCATTTGAAACCGCTATTTCCCAAAACTCTCATCATCCGGCCGCGGCGCGAAGAGTAGAACTCCCGCAGCCCGTCATAGTACGAGTCGGGCATGTTTAGAGCAACAACCATCGCCGCTTGCAAAGGCGTTGGGGCGCAAACCGTGGTGAAGTCATGCACCTTTCTTAGAGCATCGGTCAGTTCCTCATTCGCAATCGCATAACCAAGGCGCCACCCGGTCACGGCGAACGTCTTTCCAAAGCCACAAATCGTTATCGTGCGATCGGACATCCCGGGAAGCGTTGCGATTGGAATATGCTGTCTTCCGTCAAAAACAAGATGCTCGTAAATCTCATCGCAGATCGCTATCACGTCAAACTCGATGCAAAGGCTCGCGATAATCGACAGCTCATCTCTCGTGAATACTCTACCGGACGGGTTGTGAGGTGAGTTGAGAATCACCGCCCTGGCGCCGCCGCTGAAGGCTCGTCTCATCTCATCGGGATCGAAACGATATTCGGGAGGTCGGAGCGGAATCCATACTGGAGTGGCCCCGGCAAATACAATGCTCGGGTGAAACTGCTCGTGCGCCGGCTCCAAAACGATCACTCTATCGCCGGGATTAACGACGCCTAGCACGGCCGCAATGATCGCCTCGGTTACGCCGCACGTCACGGTAA
>JAHFUG010000386.1:0-2977 GCA_023265195.1 Blastocatellia bacterium
CGCCGCTCATCCAATCTCGCTGCCATTCGGCGTAGTCCGCGTACTGCACCCGCAACTCCGGAAGCGCTCGCGGGGCGTCCCCGGCGTAAGCCGAATAGAGCCGGCTCAACTCGGTTATGAAAATGCCCATCGACCAACCGTCGCTGATTATGTGGTGCATCACCGCGGCCAGAACGTGCTCGCGCTCGTCGAGCTTGATCAGTCTCACTCGGAGCAGCGGGGCCTGTGTTAGATCGAAAGGAGCTTGCGCTAATTCACCGGCGAGCCGGCCGGCTTCATCAGATCGTTCCGCGCCGGATAATGCGCTCACGTCGGCCAGTTCGATCTTGAACTCGCAGTGCTCCGAGACTACTTGGACGGGTTGGCCGTCAATCGCGGCGAAGCTTGTGCGAAGCGATTCGTGTCGTTGGATCAATTCGGCGAGACCGCGGTCGAGCGCTTCAAGATCGAGCCGCCCAGTCAGCTTCACGGCCGCCGGTATGTTGTAAGCCGCGCCGGCGGGCTCCAATTGATCGATGAACCAAAGACTCTTTTGACCATAAGATAAGGGCGCGTGGCCTGTCTTGTTGCGGGGCCGGATCGGCGGAGTGACCGCGCCTCGCGATTCTCTCAAGGCTATCTCGACCGCCGCGGCGAACCCTTCGAGCGTAGGCGACTCGAACAGAGCCTTCAGCGGGAGTTCTACGCCGAACGTCTCTTTGATCCGCGTCATCGCCTGCGTCGCCAGCAGTGAATGGCCTCCTGACTCGAAGAAGTTCGCTTCAAGCCCGGCGTCAACGCCAAGCAGACCTTTCCAGATTCCTCCGACGATCTCCTCGATCGAATTCCTTTCCCTCTTTTCGATTTCCACCGGCTCAGTTTCTACGTCCAATCCCAATAGCGCTTTCTTATCGACTTTGCCGTTGGCGGTCTTCGGTATTTCATCTATTTCGACGAACCGCGCGGGAACCATGTACTCCGGCAATTTCTTCTTCAATTCGTTCTTCAGATCCTCGACTCCGCCGGAGTGCTCGCGCTCGACCACGAGGTATGCTTCGAGCCTCTTCTTTCCGCCCGCCGCTTCTCTCACGATCACCGCGGCCTCTTTCACCGACTCACGTTCTTTGATTGCGCTTTCTATCTCTCCCAACTCGATCCGGTAGCCTCTTATTTTTACCTGCTCGTCGGCTCGCCCGACATACTCGATCTCTCCCCGATTGTTGTACCTGCCGATGTCTCCCGTGCGGTACATTCTGCCGCCCGCTTCTCCCCACGGCTCGGGCGTGAATCGTTCCGCGGTTTCCATTGGCCGTCCGATGTATCCTCGGCCTACTTGCATACCGCCGATGCATATTTCACCAACGGCGCCGGTGGGAGCCAACTCCAGCCGTCCATCCAGAATGTAGACGCGCGCGTTGCTGGTCGGACGGCCGATTGTCGGAACACCTTCCAGGCTACCGTGCACGGATCCTCTGCTCGCCAGCACGGTGCATTCGGTCGGGCCGTAGTGGTTGATCAAGTCGAAAGTTTCTTTCGCCGCCGGTCTGCCGCCCAGCCGGTCTCCTCCCGTCAGTATCCGCTTCAAGCCGTGCTCCACCGGCCAGACTTCTTTTATCAACTGCTCGGCCATCGGAGTCGGGACGAAGCTGTTCGTTATACCCCGATCGACCAGATAATCTCTCAGCTTCTCGCTGGAGATTCTCGTCTCGTCATCGACGATGTGTATGACGGCGCCGGCGGCCAGCGCCGGCCAAACCTCCCATACGGCCGCATCGAACCCGCTCCCAGCCATTTGAGTGATTCGGTCTCCTTCGCCGATCTGGTACTCGCTCAAATGCCACTCGACCAGGTTCAGCAGATGGCGGTGTTCGATTCCAACTCCCTTCGGCGTTCCGGTCGATCCCGATGTGTAGATCACGTACGCCAGGTTTTCGCCTCGCGCGCATTCCACCGGGTCAGCCGCCACGCCAGCGGTTTTCGCTTCGGCTTCGTTGTCTACGCATATCACCTTGATCCCTTCCGCGAAGACGTCCGCCGCGTGCTCTCGATCGACAAGCACGAGCGTGGCTCCGCTGTCCTTTATCATGTAGTTGATTCGCTCCTTCGGGTACGCGGCGTCGATTGGCAAGTACGCGCCGCCGGATTTCAGCACTCCCAGCATTGACACGATCATCTCGACCGATCTCGACATTACGAGCGCGGCGATGTTCTCGGCTCCCACTCCCTCCCGCATCACAACCTCGGCGATTCCGTTGGCCCTTTCGTTCAACTCGCCGTAGCCGATCCGGCGTTGACCGCTGACAATCGCGGTGGCGTGTGGCCTTCGCGCCGCTTGCGCTTCGACTTGCCGATGAACCAACACGGGTTCGTAATCAAGCTTAGGCCCCGCCGCCATCGCAATCGCTCTTTGACTCTCCTCCTCGCTTAATGCGTTCAACTCGCTTACTCGCCGGTCCGGGCCCGCCGCCGCCGCTTGCAGCAATCGACCGAAATCCACAAGCAGCTTTGCGATGGTCGAAGCGTCGAACAGTCTCGCGCAATACTCCATCGTCAGGTGCATGCCTTCCGTTCGTTCGACGACGTTGAGCGTCAGATCGAACTGAGACATTCCGGTGTCGTAGTCCCAGAAGCTGAGGCTGAGACCGGGAAGCTCTACCGACTCGACGGATGAGTTCTGGACCGAGAACATCACTTGAAACAGCGGCGTGTGGCTGAGATTCCGCTCGGGCTGCAGCTCTTCCACGAGTTTCTCGAATGGAAGGTCCTGGTGAGCGAACGCGCCGAACGCCATTTCGCGCACGCGCCCGAGAAGCTCGCAAAAAGTTGGATCGCCGGATATGTCGGCCCGCGTCACCAGCGTGTTCACGAAGAAACCGATAAGCGATTCGGTTTCGACGCGGTTTCGGCCGGCGATCGGAGTTCCCACGCAAAAGTTTGTCTGGCCCGTGTAACGAAAGAGAAGGGTTTGAAAAGCCGCGAGCAGCGTCATGAATAAGGT
>JAHFUG010000386.1:3077-4382 GCA_023265195.1 Blastocatellia bacterium
TTGCTATTGAATGAATGTCTCGAGGAAAACTCCGAAAGTGAGGACGATGATCAGCAGATCGCTTTCGAACGGAATGTTCAGCGTGAAACCGTCCCGCCTGTAATTGCGTTTGAGCGCCTCGACCGTGGCCGGGTTGAAATAACCTTCCCTCTTGATTCGGTCGAACGACAGCATATCTTCGATCCACTCGACGTTCTGTTTGAGCAGGAACGGACTGCCGGGCGCTACGAACGCGAACTTCTCACGGCGCGCAATTTCTCTTGGCAACAGCTTGGCGGCTATTTGTCTTAGCGCGTACTTTTCGATAAACCCGTTCAGTTTCAGATCCGGCGGCATGCGCCGGGCGAACTCGACGAGGTTCACGTCGAGGAAGGGATACCGCGCTTCGATCGAATTCGCCATTGCCATCTTGTCGCCGTGGTCGGAGAGCAGATGATCGGCCATGCGCAGCTTGAAATCCAGATAAGACCGTTGATGAACGTAATGGCGTCCCTTGATTCTCTCTTTGTTCAATAGCTCAGTGTTGAGACAGTCGAAGTCACGAAAGTACTCGTCGACGCCGGGCGAATAGAGCGCGCGTTTGGTCTCGGCGTATGAGTAGTAGTCCTTTTCATAAAACAGGTTCTCGTCGCCCCACAATCTCAATCTCAAATCGTCTTCGAGAATCGTCTCGATGTCGTCGCTTTTGCCGGCTGTTTTGCGGAACCGGTCGAAGCGATATCCGACGTAGCCCGCGAACAACTCGTCGGCGCCTTCGCCGGTCAAAATCGCCGTAACGCCGGTCTCCTTGACGGAATTCGACAGAGCCAGATTCGCCGTGTTGTACGATTCTTTCAGCGGACACTCGCAATGGTAAATGACCCGCTTCAGTCTTTCGCTTATGTCGGCCCAATCGAACACCGCCTGATGATGGATCGAGTCGACGTGCGAGGCGACCACTTGTTGTTGCTTCGATTCCGAAAACGCCTTGTCGGTGAAGTCGATCGAAAAGGACCGCCTCGTGCTCTCGGGATACAGATCGTGAATGACCGCCGCGATCAAGGAGGAGTCGAGTCCTCCGCTCAGGTAGAAGCCGACAGGAACGTCGGCGTGCAACCTGTACTTAACCGATTGCGAAAGAAGATCGCTCAATCTCTCGATGTAATAATCCTCGCGAGCGTCGTACTCGATCTCGCCTTCGCGCGGATAGTCGAGATCCCAGTATTCCTTGACCTGGACATCGCGGCCGCTGACTACGAGGTAATTTCCGCTCTTGAGACTGTGAATGCCTTTGAACATCGTCACCGGACTGACCAGTCCGGGGAA
>JAHFUG010000386.1:4482-7273 GCA_023265195.1 Blastocatellia bacterium
TATCGGGCCGCTTTTCACCGCCCATTTCGTAGTAACCGCAAATTCCGCACATAAGGTTTTCCTGGATGTGTCGCCCTCAGTAGGAGGTCATGTTCATGGACACGCGTGGTGAGAAGAATATTTTTTGGTTTGCCCTCCGTAGGAGGGTCATGTTTATAGACACGCGCGGTGAGGAGATTGGTTGTTTTGGTTTGCCCTCCGTAGGAGGGTTATGTTTATAGCACGCGTGGTAAGACGATCCCGCCCTCCGTAGGAGGGCCATGAGTCCTTCGAAAATGAGCCAGCTTTGTTGTTCGTTTGTAAAAGCAAGAATGGACATGGCCCTCCTACGGAGGGCGCAACGTTCCAGCACGCGCGCCTATAAACATGACCCTCCTACGGAGGGCAGGCTCCGCGATGAATCGCTCATTGCGATTGACCATCTCCCACAAACTTGCAACGCTCAAATACTCTTCATTTGTTTGATCTACGGCGCAGGCGGGTCGAATCGGGTTGCATCGTATGCGTGCATTACCCCTCGACAATCTCTTTCTTGAAATCCGCTGCTTGTTCAGGGTGGGCCAATCGAGGGCTGCCAACGTAGGCTAGCGGCCGCGCTTCGACACTTGGAATGACTACATAGACCTTCGCTTTTTCTGGAAGACGAACATCGCCGGCTAGCCGAATTTGACCATTCTCCACCGTGCCCTCATATGTTTCAATCTTCATACTTACCGCCTCTGCTTTCGTCTTGTATGCAGTGAATCTAGCACAAGCGATTTGGCCAGTCTAACCAGCCAAGCGCCACGCCCTTGATATCTCGAGTGCCGAGTTCGGAGTGCGGAATGCCGGATCACGCGGTGGTCCTCGGGAGAAACGCGAACAGAACTTTCGTAACGATCGGCATAAGCGGCTAACGCAAGGCTGAGTCAGCCGCGCCTTTTGCGGCTTGGCTCCATCGTTGAGTTAGGCTTCGTCTCTTGTGTCAACGGAAGGCTTGTTTTCTATAGTAACTCTTATCAGAAATCTCAGCGCTTCGTTCACTGATTGCGCATCCGGAAAGACTGCCGCAACGTCCGGCTCCAGGCGCACCACCGACCCCCCGAAACTCCGCCGTCCTGGCCCTAGCCTTCTGATCCGTAAGCCTTTCAAGTCATATTCCGGTCGAAGCTCATCACTCATTTCGATTTCATCCTTCATATTCTTTCCGCTCCGTCGGCGTTACTTCTCTTGAGCTAATAATGCGAATCGTATCATTTCCTTCCGTATACGACACCATCAATAAACGGCCTCGCTCCGATTGCCCAATGATGATATAGCGATGCTCATCGTCTGAATGATCAGGGTCATAAAAATCTAAATAGACCGCATCATCGAAAACCGTAAGGCGCCTTTGCGCGCGTGCATCGCCGGGTCGGGCGCGCGGCCCTACGTCTGGTCGTAGGCGCGAAGAAAATCATCGGGTGAGACGCCGGCCTGAGTCAGGATCGTCCTGAGCGTCGATGATTTGATCCTTGGGTGGTTAGGCATTGTTAGTGGAGTCCGCGTCCCATCCGCATTCTCGCGCACCATGGCGACGTGGTTGCCCTCGCGCACGATCCGAAAGCCCAGGCTCTCGAGCGAGCGTTTCACCCGCACCACCGGCGCATCCACTGGGAACTTCTTCATCAGACCGCGACTCGCGTTTCCATTACGAACACATCCAGAAGCGGCTCCTCCATTTCGAGCGCCGAGGCGCCGAACGTCTCCACATGAAACATTACCGCGGAGGTGATATCCGCGACCGCCTCGTCACGCGTATTGCCTTGGCCCACGATCACGCCACGCAATCCGACAGGATACGCCACGAATCCATCCGAGTGTTCTTCAACAATGATCTTTATGTTCTTCGCCATCACGGCCTCCGGACGCAACCATATCACGGCATAGCCGCCCTACCCAAAGGTTCCATTGCTGAATCGAAGTGCGCGCTCAATGCTTTGCATAACCGGGCGCGCCAGTCGAAGCGGAAGAGCGGGGGTGAACCAACCTTCCCGACCTGAGAGTTGATAACATTGACCGTAAGACTTCATGTCGGGCTGTAGGGAAAGCAGCGGTGATAAATCCCTCTTCCCGGCCCGAGATATTTTGATGTTTGGCGTTCTCTTTCCAACTCGGCGCTTGCCGACAGGAACTAAGCAGCCAATGTTTGTAGAGTACTGAACGCCAACTCCGAGAGCCTGGCGTCGGGTTCGCGAACCGCGTGCTCCAACAGCGAGCCGAATTCTTCGAGCGTTTGCGCGATCGTGTCCGCGTCAAACAGCTCCTTCTTGTACCGCATCGTCGCCAGCAACCGCCCATCGGTTTCCTGTATGGCGAACGTCAGATCGTTGCCCACGATCAACTCATCCGTGTCGGGCTGAACCACCTGGACTTGAAGACCCGGTAATTCTTGCGCGCCCTCTCCCTCATTGGCCTGAATCAGATCGAACATCACTCTGAACAGCGGCTTCCGTTTCAACGTTCCGCCGGGCCGCAGCGCCTCGATCACCTTCGAGTATGGCGTTTGCTGATGCGCATAAGCCCCAAGCGTCACCTCTCGCACGCGAGCAAGGAAATTCCTGAAGCTGGGATCGCCCGAAAGGTCGGCCCTCAGCACCAGCGTGTTAGCGAAGCTTCCAATCAGCGGTTCGGTTTCAACCCAGTTCCGGCCGGCGACTGGAATCCCGACTGTGACGTCGTCCTGACCCGACCACCGATGCAGCAGCGCTTCGAACGCGCCGACGAGCATCATGAAGAGCGTCACGCCTTCCGTGCGGCAAAGCTCCTTTAA
>JAHFUG010000387.1:0-3921 GCA_023265195.1 Blastocatellia bacterium
CGTCAGCGGCCTATCGCGAAGAGGTCCTTCTCGGCGCGGATGAACATCATTCCGCCTGAGATCGCCGGAGTCGCCATCAAAGCCTGACCTAGATGATTCGTCGCGATCAATTCGAACTTAGGGCCGGCCTTGACTACAAAAACATCGCCGTCTTCGCTGGGTAGATAGATCTTTCCGTCCGCCGCGACAGGCGAGCCGCTGAACCCGCTTCCTTGATGCGGAATTCGCTCCGTGTATTTTTCCTGGCCGCTGATCAGGTCATAGCAAGACATGATTCCCTGGTTTCTCAACACGTAGAGATATCCCTGATAGATGAGCGGTGTCGGCATGTAGGAACCGACCTTCTGTTTGCTCCACACCACGGCGGCGTTAGACGTTTGCCCGTCCTTCAAAGTTATGTCGCCGTTTGCTCCCGCGCGGATTACGAAGAGTGGCATCTCGGGGCGGCGGCCGCTCGCAACGACTATGAGATCATCGGTGAACACCGGCGTGGGCGCGGTGATCTTCGAGCTGCCGCCCAACCGCCAGAGTTCTTTGCCTGAGTCGGGATCGTAGCCGCGAATGAAATTCGGCGAGTTGGTCACAAGCTCGGTTCTGCTCTTGCCCGGGTAGATAGTCGGCGTGCACCAGGAGGGCAACTCTTCTCGAGGCGTCTTCCACACCGTGTTGCCGGTCTTGATGTTCAACGCGGTAAGGAACGACCCTTGTTGCTGGTCGCATTGAACGATAACGAGGTCGCGGTAGATGATAGGCGAGCTTGCCGTGCCCCATTCGTATTCGGGCAAGTCATAGGCGCCCGCGTTCAGTCGTCCCAAGTCTTTCCGCCACACAAGCGCGCCTTTCATGTCGTAGGCGTATATGCCTTGCGAGCCAAAAAAAGCGACAACGTAGCGGCCATCCGTTGCTGGCGTCGCGTTCGCATAGGTCGCTTTGATGTGCCGTTTTTCGCGGGGCGCGCCTTGAAAAGCGACTCTCTCCCAAACCGTCTTACCGGTGCGCCGGTCCAAACAATAGATCTTCCACGTGTGCTCGGAGGTGTCATCCGAAGCGTCGCCGTCTCCGTAAAGACCTCTTTTAAACGATGCCGCGCCCCGGCTGCTGATCGCCGTGGTCACGAAGAGTTGATCTCCCCAAAGCACGGGACTGGAGTGAGCAAGGCCGGGGATCGTCGTCTTCCATTTCACGCTCGTCCCTTTCTCGCCATCCCACTGGTCAGGCAAGTTCTGGCGGTCGGCTACGCCGGAGGCGTGATCTCCGCGGAACGACGGCCAGTTGTTTCTGACAGGTTGTTTCTGGGCCGAGATAGGTCCTTCGATCATCATTATTAGAGCAAGTATCGGTAAGAGAAATCGGTTTATCACCTTCAAGATTTGGTCACCTCCAGCATCGCCAACGTTAACTTGCCAGTCGCATGGCGTGCAAGGGGAGAGGGGAGAGGGGGAGGGGGAATTGATGATTGATTATTGATGATTGATGAACGCGGCATCTTCCCGCAATCTGCAATCATCAATCATCAATCATCAATTCCCTCTCCCCCTTCCCCCGTTCATCAATCATCAATCATCAATCACCATTCATCAATTCCCCCCTCCCCCTCCCCTTGTTCGGCGTCCGCCCTTTTGGTATTCTCCGCGCGGTAATCAGCCTTCTTTAGAATTCGCATTGAACGCGACTAGCACAGTGGAAGCCCCCCGCCTGCCGCGCGGCGGAGTATGGAAGCCCGCGGGGCCGGAGACGCGCTGCCGCGCCAGCTAATCTGCAGCCGTGGAGGCAGGCGCCTTTTGCGGAGCGTCATCGAAAACCTCAGTTCCTCGGAGTGAATCAATGAAGAATAAACGTCGTCGCATTAGTTGTTGGCTAACGGTCATCATAATGATCGGACTGAGCATTCCATCGCCTTCGCGGGCGGCGGAAAAGCGCCCGATCACCGAAATGGATATTTTCAAGTTTCAGTGGATTGCCGATCCGCAAATTTCACCGGACGGCGCGCGAGTAGTCTTCGTCAAAGTCTGGATCAACCAGAAGACGGATCGCTACGACACGGCTCTGTGGATCGTGCCTGTCGGCGGCGGCTCGCCAAGGCAGCTTACCGCGGGCCCTCGCGACACCGCGCCGCGATGGTCGCCCGATGGGAAACGCCTCGCTTTCTTGCGAGCCATCGAGAAAGAAGCCAGGCCGCAGCCGGCGCAGGTTTATCTGCTCTCGTTCGAAGGCGGCGAAGCCCAGGCGCTGACCGATGTCCCTGGTGGGGCCGCCCGTCCTGATTGGTCGCCGGACGGCAAGACCATTTCTTTTTCCGACAATGAAGACCCGGCTGCGAGGGAAATGGCGAAGCCGGATGAGGGTGAATCGAAAGGCAAGCCGCCCGAGCATAAGAGCGACGTGCGCGTCATAACAAAAGCAGCGTACCGCTCCAATGGGCCGGGATACGTCAATCCGAAATCTCACTCGCACATTTGGACTGTTAGCGCGCCGGACACGCCCGGCCAGACCCCTAAGCCGAAACAGATCACGAAGGGTGGCTTCGACGAACGAGCGGCTGAATGGTCGCCCGACGGCTCTCGCATATTTTTCACGGCGAACCGAGTGCGAGAGCCTTATTATGAGCCGCCGCACACGGATCTTTATTCGATCGCCGTTGACGGAAGCGATGAGAAAAAGGTGTTGAGCTTCGACGGCAACATGCGAGGCTTTACCCTGAGTCACGACGGCAAGCGCATCGCATTCGCCGGCTCGCTGGCGCACAAACCGGAGTTGTCTTACACCCAGCCTGATTTGTTTGTGTTGGACAATGAGCCCGGAGCGAAGGCTAAGAACTTGACCGCTGATTATGACGTCGACATTGGCGGGGGCATCGGCGGCGATCAAGCCCCGCCTCGCGGCGGCGGATCAGGCGGAGGCGGAGCGGTCTGGAGCAACGACGGCCGCTCGTTGATCGCCAACGTCGCCGAACACGGCCGGGGTAATCTCAAACGCATCGACGCAGCCACGGGTAAAGTAGATGCATTGACGGCCGGCGATCAGGACGTCGTCAGCTACAGCGCAACGCCCGACGCGTCAAAGATCGCCCTGATGATCTCGACGTCGACCAACATCGGCGACCTCTTCCTGCTCGACGCCGCGTCGGGAAAAACAGAGCGGCTGACTAATATCAACGAGGCTTTGTTCTCACAACTCAACCTGACTGATCCGGAGGAGTTCTGGTACACGAGCTTCGACGGAAAGAAGATTCAAGGCTGGATTCAAAAGCCGCCCAACTTCGACCCGTCAAAGAAGTACCCGTTTATACTCGAGATTCACGGCGGCCCACACGCCGCCTACGGCTTTGTGTTCACGCATGAGTTTCAGTGGATGGCGGCGAAGGGCTACGTCGTGCTTTATACAAACCCGCGCGGAAGCACTTCGTACGGCCAAGATTTCGGCAACATAATCCAGTTTCACTACCCGGGTGATGATTACAAGGACCTGATGGCCGGCGTTGATGAAGTGATCAAACGCGGCTACATCGACACTAACAAGATGGGAGTCACCGGCGGCAGCGGCGGAGGCGTGCTCACGAACTGGACCGCCGGCCACACGACGCGTTTCGCCGCGGCGGTCTCTCAGCGGTCTATAGCCGACTGGTCGGGATTCTGGTTCACGACGGACTTCACGCTCTTTGCTCCAACGTGGTTCCGCGCCGCGCCTTGGGAAGATCCGCAAGACTTCGCGAATCGCTCGCCGATCACATACGTCAAGAACGTCACGACGCCGATGATGTTCATCGAAGGTGAAACCGACATGCGGACGCCTCCCGCGGACGGCGGCGAGATAATGTTCCGCGCGTTAAAGTATCGCAAGATTCCAACGGCTATGGTGCGGTTCCCGAATGAGACGCACGAGCTGTCGCGTTCAGGCGCCCCGTGGCATCGCGTCGAACGC
>JAHFUG010000387.1:4021-7266 GCA_023265195.1 Blastocatellia bacterium
GGACGCCCGCGGAAGAAGGCGGGGACGGCAAGGTCTACATGGCTCGCGCCGGAGTGTTCAACGATTGTGACGTCGTGCTTCATTGGCATCCGGGCGACAGGAACCAAGCCGATTTGCGAAGCTGCAACGCGGTCATATCGGCGAAGTTCAGATTTCACGGTCAGGCGTCGCATGCAGCGGGCGCGCCGGAAAAGGGCCGCTCGGCTCTCGACGCGGCAATGCTGATGGGACACGCCGTTGACATGATGCGAGAACACGTCGAATCGTCGGCGCGGATGCATTACATAATCACAAACGGTGGAGCCGCGCCGAATATAGTTCCCGATTTCGCCGAAGTGTTTCTCTACGCGCGGCATCCGAGTATGGCGTCGCTTGACGGCATCTGGGCGCGAGTCATTAAGTGCGCGGAGGCCGGCGCGCTTGCGACCGAAACGCGAATGGACATGGAACTAATCGGGAGTTCATACAGCGTGCTGCCCAACGACGCTCTCGCGGCGCTAATCGACGCGAATCTCCGGCGAGTGGGTGGCGTGAAGTACACGGCGGAAGAACAGGCGTTTGCCGAAACGCTGCGAAAGACCTTTACGTTGGACGGCGCGTTGCCGCTTGGAAGCCAGGAGCAGATTCGAGCGCCACAAGAAGGGATCGAACCAGGGTCGACCGACGCGGGCGACATAAGCTGGCTTGCGCCGACCGGCTGGCTCAACACCGCGACTTATGTCCCTGGAACGCCGGGCCACAGTTGGCAGGCGGCGGCTTGCACCGGCGGCAGTATTGGCAGAAAAGGCATGATGGTCGCGGCTAAAACGCTGGCGCTAACGACTGTGGATTTGCTGACTGATCCGAAACAAGTTCAAGCCGCGCGCGACAGTTTCGAAAAACGGCGAGCCGGCCAGGAATACCGGTCGCGCATCCCGCACGATCACAAGCCGCCGGTGAATTATCGGGATAAGTGAGCGGTCAGCAGTCAGCGGTCAGCGGTCAGCAGTCAGCAGTCAGCGATCAGCGGTCAGCGCTCAGCGCTCAGGATGCTGACCGCTGGGTGCTGACCGCTGGGTGCTGACCGCTGAGTGCTGACCGCTGACCGCTGACCGCTGACCGCTGACCGCTGACCGCTCATCCGAAAGGAGCCTCCAATGAAGAGGTCAATGACCCTGCTTTCTATTTTTCTCCTCTGTGCATGCGTCTTGATTGGCCCTCCCGCGATCGGGGCCGGCGCCCTATCAACGCTTGACGCGCCAGTCACTCTGCTCGCCGAGCGCATCGCCGTTCGCTGCGGCAGGCTCATTGATGGCAAGGGAGCCGATGCAATACCGAATGCCGTGATCTTGATCGACGGTGACCGGATAACCGAAGTGGGCCGCGCGCTCAAGATTCCTGACGGAGCCCGTGTGATCGACTTATCAACCGCGGCCGTGCTTCCGGGCTTGATCGACACGCACACTCATCTGACCTATCACTACGACACGCGGCAGAACGAGAGACCGGGGGTCACCGCCGTCTACGCCGCCGAGAATGCGAGAGTGACGTTGGAAGCTGGTTTCACAACGGTGCGAAACCTCGGCGCCAGCGACGGAATCGATTTTGATCTGCGTTATTCAGTAGATAAAGGTGCGGCGATAGGGCCGCGAATTCAGGCTTCCGGCGCGCCTTTTATCCGCCGCCCGGATTCTCAAGGCGGTGACGCGGGCTCTCTTATCGCCGCGGCTCGCGACTTCGCGCGAAAACAAATCAACGCCGGCGCCGATGTCGTAAAGATGTTCGTCACTCCAGGCGCCGGCGGAGGCGACTTGGTCTTGTACTCGGAAGAAGAGATCAAAGCCGTGGTCGACGAAGCCGCCAAGTCACATCTTAAAGTCGCCGCTCACGCGCACGGAACGGCGGGAATCAAGGCCGCGGTGCGAGCCGGCGCCGCTTCGATAGAACACGGATCTAAACTCGACGACGAAGCGATCAAGCTCATGCTCGAACATCACACCGCGCTCGTGCCGACGCTGTATCTTCCGAATCACTATCTTGCTCACAAAGAGAAGTTCGGTTTCGACGACTCGCGCTGGCAAGCGCTCGAGCAACTGAGAGGAATGACTCCGTCCAATTTTCGCCGCGCGCTCAACGCGGGAGTGTGGATAGTCATGGGCTCGGACGCGGTCGCTGGGCTCCACGGCGAGAACGCCAAAGAGATCGAGTGGATGGTCAAGAACGGAATGACTCCGGTTCAAGCCATTCGCGCGGCCACGTCGAGCGCGGCGGAGTTGTTAGGCTGGGAGAATCGAGTGGGCTCGGTTGAAGCAGGCAAGTTCGCGGATCTCATCGCTGTCGAGGGTGATCCTCTTAAAGACATCACGCGGCTTCAGCATGTGAAGTTCGTGATGAAGGGAGGGGCCGTCATAAGGAATGACCTTCGCAAATAGCGGCTCCGGAATTCCCTCGTGAGCCCTCCCCGTCCGTCAGGAGGACATCTGGAGTTTGGCCATTCTCATCCTCAACTCCGTAGGAGTGACCTGTCTGTAGCAACGAGACGCCTCATTGACCAACTTCCTAGGTGGGTTGCTGGTGGAGTTTGGCCACTTCTCGTTGCTCTTTTGGCAGGAAGAAATCGGTTCAGTTCGCCAAGCATCAAAAAATCACAGGTCGGGAAGAGGGATTTATCCCCGCTCCTCTCCTTGCGATTCACTCAAACTTGCCGCAAGGAGAGGAGCGGGGATAAATCCCTCTTCCCGCCCCGTGATTTCTTGATGCTTGGCGATGTCCTTCATCTCGGCGCCTCACCAGAGTGGAACGAAAATCCGGCGGGGCCGTCGGGCTGGTGGAATGAGTCAATTGCCAGTAAGCCGCGGCGCCTGGTTTAGGTTTGCAGTTTGAAATCCGAGATGGGTTTGCCGCACGGGCCGAGTCCGCTTTGACTACGAGCGTGCGCCGACCTAATGACGCGCTCGCCAACAGAAATAAAACTATGATCAGAGCCAGACTTACTCCGCGCCCCTTGCCAACAAATTGGTTTGCTGTTGTTTTGCTTCCCATATGTTCCTGTTCCTTTTCTTGGCCTAATATTTCCGGCAATTTTGAATAATCAAAGAACTAATTGAGTAATTGAGATTGGCGGAAGTTTCATAGCCACAAAGAGGCTTAGGAGACGAAAAAAAATAACTTCCCGGTTTGAGAGGTGTTCAAGTCGCCTCGGCAGACTGTGAACGCGGATGAATGGTGTAGTTCCATTGCCCACAGACGGCATTGTGTTCGATGTT
>JAHFUG010000683.1 GCA_023265195.1 Blastocatellia bacterium
GCGCCGATGCTCGGGAACCTGACGGCTTCCTCGCTTGCGTTTTGGGGCCGAGACCAATTCGACAAAAACGGCTTATTAATGGAGCACCTGGGTGGCTGACTTAATTTCGCGGGATCGCGCGTGCCTTTGGCATCCTTACACGCAGATGAAAACCGCTCCTCCGCCGCTTGCGATAGCGAGAGCGGAAGGGGTGTATCTGTACACCGAAGACGGCCGCCGCATTCTGGACGGCATTTCGTCGTGGTGGGTCAACATCCACGGGCATAGTCATCCAATACTCAACCAAGCCATTGCCGAGCAAGCGTGTGAACTCGAGCACGTGTTGTTCGCCAATTGCACTCATCGGCCCGCGGTTGATCTGGCTGAAAAGCTGATTGCGTTGCTGCCGCCGGGACTGACGCGCGTCTTCTACTCGGATAATGGTTCGACCGCCGTTGAAGTCGCCCTCAAGATGGCCTATCAGTACTGGCGGAACCGGGGCGAATCAAAGCGGCGCACTTTTATTACGCTGCACCACGCTTATCACGGAGATACGGTAGGCGCGATGTCAGCCAGCGAAGACTCGTCGTTCACGCGGCCGTTCGAGCCGCTGCTGTTCAAAGTCGCGCGAGCCTACGCGCCTTATTGTTACCGCTGCCCGCTCGGCCTAGAGAGAGAGTCTTGCGAGATCGACTGCCTGAATGATCTGGAACGACTATTGAAAGAAGAGGGAGATAACGCCGCCGCGGTGCTGATCGAACCGATGCTTCAAGGGGCCGGGGGAATGGTCATCTGGCCGTCCGAGTTTCTCGCGGGCGTGCGGAGGCTCTGCAACAGGTACGGAACGCTGATGATCGCCGATGAAGTGCTGACCGGCTTTGGCAGAACGGGGCTCATGTTTGCGTGCGAGCACGCACGAGTGAGCCCGGACATCATTTGTTTGTCGAAGGCTCTCACGGCCGGTTACATGCCGATGGGGGCCACCGTTGCAAGCGAACGAATTTATGAAGCGTTCCTCAGCGACGACCGAACGAAGACTTTTTTTCACGGCCATTCATACACGGCGAATCCGCTTGGCTGCGCGGTAGCTCTTGCGAGCCTGGAGTTATTTCGCACCCACGGCGTACTCGATCGCATTCGACGACTCGAGCGGCAGCTTAAGGACGGGCTCGAGCCGTTGCGCGAGCATCCTCACGTGGGCAACGTCAGGGTGATCGGCGGAGTGGGAATCCTCGAGTTGGTGTCAGACAAAGCAACGCGTGAAGCCGGCGGGTATTTGGATCGCATAGGTCCGGAACTTGGCGCCAAGTTTCTCGAACGAAATCTCCTGCTCCGGCCCTTGGGTAACGTTCTCTATTTCATGCCGCCGTATGTAATAAAGGATGAAGAAGTGTTCCGGGTGCTAAACGAAATTAGATCGGTGCTTGAACCGTGGCGCTGGCCCGTTTGACTGAGGCGACGATCGCGGAGAGACCCAAGAGGCGCGGCGTTGTACGAAGATCGGACGGCGGCGCCGCCAAAGAAGTTCAGAGTTCAGCCTTTAGGCTGCGGCCTTCCACGGCGTGAAATCTAACGACGAGGACCTTCAGGTTATTTCCACCAAACGTTAGTTCTCGAGGCCGGTCAGAAATCCTGTTCCCAAATCCGGCGAATGTTCACAACCAATCCAGGCAACACCGGCTCTCCGGAGATGGTCTCAGGATCATCGAGGACATCGACACGGCCGCCGGGGCGATAAATGAGAACAGTTCGGTTCACGGCGTCCAGCAACCAACCTAGCTCGGCTCCGTTTGCGATGTACTCCGCCATCTTTTCCTTCACGCTGGAGAGACTATCCGAAAGCGAGCGAAGCTCGAGGACGAAATCCGGGCAGAGGGGAATGAACTTTTGCTTTTGCTCGGCGGTGAGGGTGGCGAGCCTGGACTTTCTTACCCACGCAATGTCAGGCGAGCGAGTTGCTCCGCTTGGAAGGATGAATCCGGTCGAGGAATCGAAGCTCACGCCTGAGTTCTCCACGACATCCCAGTTCACGAACAGCGTTAAGAGCCTCGCGTTTTTTCTTCCCGTTTCTCCTCCGGTTGGGGGCATGACTATTATGTCTCCTTCAGCGGTGCGTTCAATGCGCAACTCGGAATTGAGCCGGCAGAACTCGTAGAACTGGTCATCGTTCAAATCGAGCACGGGCTTCATGTGCAATAACAACTCGGAAGATTGCTCGGCGGTCAATGCTTTACTCATAGCGGGTCTCTCGCGCTCCAGTATTCATACCACCGCTTTGGGTGAGCACTCAAGTTGATCAGATCGTGTTCCCGTCCATTGAAATCGAGACTACGTCATCACGACTCCATCTCCGGCTTTCTACACCATTCTCTTCGATCTGAGATGGATTAACGAATCGCTCGCTGTATTGCTTTTGAAGTTCTACGCCGATTAGTCAATCATCAACAATCCCGCGCAGGCTCGATACTCGCGCTTTTGGGAGGAAAAAGTAAAAGAGGTCAGATCAGGCGCTGTCGGACCCCTGCCACGGCTCGGTCGTGTTCCACATTGCCGATGAGCGTGAACTACGC
>JAHFUG010000073.1:0-4294 GCA_023265195.1 Blastocatellia bacterium
ACCTGACGGCTCCAGTTGTTCTATCGGCGTTCGGCATAATGCAATATCCCTTTCACCTCGTTCATCGATATCGCCGGGAACAATCTCAAGAAGAGCAGAAACAACGTGAAGAACAAGCCGAAGCTGCCCAGCAAGATCGTCACCTCGGTCACGGTCGGCACGTACATCGCCCAGCTTGACGGCAGGAAATCCCGGTGGAGCGACGTGACGATGATGACGAACCGCTCGAACCACATGCCCACGTTTATCAGGATCGACAAGACGAAGATCATTGGAATCGAAGTGCGAATACGTTTCGACCAAAAAAACTGGGGAACGACCATGTTGCACGTCACCATAGTCCAGTAGGCCCACGCATAAGGTCCAAGCACGCGATTGAGGATGACGAACATCTCGTTCGGATTCCCGCTGTAGAACCCGATGAACACCTCGGTCAGATAAGCGATCGACACGATGGAGCCGGTCAGCAGCGTGACCTTGCACATGTTCTCGAGGTGATGCGGCGTGATGTAGTTCTCCAGGCGCATCAGCTTGCGCACCAGAATCATCAGCGTCATAACCATCGCGAAGCCCGAGAACACCGCGCCCGCGACAAAGTACGGCGGGAAAATCGTCGAGTGCCATCCGGGGATCAGCGACGTCGCGAAGTCGAAGCTGACTATGCTGTGCACCGACAGAACCAGCGGCGTCGCCAGAGCCGCCAGCACCAGGTACACGGTTTCATAGCGCGACCATGTTCTGTTCGATCCGTTCCAGCCAAGGCTCATCACCCGGTAGATTCCCCTTCTGAACTTCGACACGGTCCGGTCCCGCACCGTCGCCAAATCCGGAACCAGACCCAGATACCAGAACACCAACGAGATCGTGAAGTAAGTCGAAATCGCGAAGAAGTCCCACACCAGCGGCGACCGGAAGTTGACCCATAACGAACCGCGCTGATTGGGATAGGGCAGAATCCAATAGAACAACCACGGCCGGCCCATGTGAATCACGGGAAACAACCCCGCGCACATAACGGCGAATAACGTCATGGCTTCCGCCGAACGGTTCACGGAAGTGCGCCACTTCTGATTGAAAAGAAATAGAATCGCCGATATGAAAGTGCCGGCGTGGCCGATGCCGATCCAGAATACGAAGTTCGTGATATCGAAGGCCCACCCAATGGTCTTGTTCAATCCCCATGTTCCGATGCCGGTCGTCACCGTGTGAGCCGTCGCTATCGCGCCCGCGATCAACAAGCAAACCGCAATCGAGAACGCGGCCCACCAGCCGGCCCCGGGACGCCGGTCCAGTATCCGGCAGATGTCATCGGTGACCTCGGCGTGAGTCTTATGGCCTTCGATCAACGGTCGTCGCAACGAAGAAACAACGCCGTCAGCGCCGCCGGGGTTGATCTCATGATCGATGTGTTCAGTTACGGCAGCCATTCTCGGGTCACGCCTCCTCAACGTTCCGAACTCTCGCAAGATAGCTGATCGACGGCCGCAGATTAAGGTCTTCGAGCAGGATGTAGTCGCGGCGGTCATGCTTCAGCCGATAGACTTTGCTCCGCTGATCGGCGAGGTCGCCGAAAGTGATCGCCTTCGCCGGACAGCTTTGCTGACACGCGGGTTCGATCTCGCCGTCGCGAATCGCCCGGCCTTCATTTCGCGCTTTGATTTTTACTTCCTCGATTCGCTGGACGCAGAAGGTGCACTTTTCCATCACGCCGCGAGTGCGCACGGTCACGTCGGGATTGAGCGCGAGGTTCGCCACGGGATCGTCGTGCCGGTTCTCGAACCAGTTGAAGCGGCGAACCTTGTACGGGCAGTTGTTGGCGCAGTAGCGAGTGCCGACGCACCGGTTGTACACCTGCATGTTCAAGCCTTCGCTGCTGTGCACCGTCGCAAGCACCGGGCAGACGCTCTCGCAAGAAGCGTTGTCGCACTGATTGCACATCACCGGCTGATAAGCGGTCGTCGGATCGTCTTCGCCGCCCTGGTAATAACGATCCAATCGAATCCAGTGCATCTCGCGCTGGCGGCGGACTTCGTCTTTTCCAACAACCGGAACGTTGTTCTCCGCCTGACAACTCAATATGCAAGCGGAGCAGCCCGTGCATGCGTTCAGGTCAACGGCCATGCCCCATTTGTGATCGCCGTATGGATAATCCTTCCAGATGCTCTTCGGCTCGCTCTCGTGTTCGGCTTTCCCGCCTGATGTGTACTCGGCCAGCGTGAATTCCTTTATGAGAGGCCTGCCGTCGAGCGTCGCGTGAAGCTGAGTCGACGCCATTTCCACTCGCATCGAAGTTCGCTCGATCGCCGCGCCTCCCGTCACATACGAGAAAGCGCCGTCATAAAACGAGACTAATGGAAATGCATTTACGCCGACGCCTGTGCCAGCCTTGCCTGCTTTCGTTCTGCCGTAACCCACGGCTACCGCGATGCAGTCGTCGTGCTGGCCGGGTTGAACGTGAACCGGTAGTTCCAGCGTCGCCGCGCCGGCCGTCAATTGGATCACGCGGCCTTCTTCGAGACGAAGCTTCCGGGCAAGCCCTGGAGAAACGCAGGCGTAGTTATCCCAGGTTATCTTCGTAACGGGATCGGGCAGCTCGTGGAGCCAGGGATTGTTCGCATGCGCGCCGTCGTGAATGGCGGCCTTCTCATAAAGAGTCACCACAACGCCGCCGCTCAGGCTCTTGGATCGCAACTCCAATCGCGCGGCCGAATCGGCCAGCGAGTCGGCTGTGAAACGCACAGTGGCGACCGGTGGCGGATCGACGGCAAACACACCGTCCTCGAGCGAATGATCCCAGAACTCGTCGAAAGTCTTGTGGCTTGTTTGAAGCGGGAAGAGTTTCTCCTTCCACGACGCCCTGATCACGTCATAGAAGCTGCGCTGGCCGCCGCTCCAGCGAAGTAGGCTCTCTTGATAAGCTCTCGTCTGAAAGAGCGGCGAGATCGTGGGTTGATTCAAACTGAACACTCCGCGCGCCGGCTGGGCGTCGTCCCACGCCTCGAGAAAATGATGAGTGGGGCATGAGTAATCACAAAGCGAGCCAGTCTCGTCGCGATAAGGATTCAGCGATATCTTCAACGGGACTTTCGCCATCGCGCCGATGAAAGCCGGCGCGGCGTGATAGTCATACGCCGGGTTGACTCCCAGCGTCACCAGCGCCGCGATTTTCCCGTCGTTCATGTCGCGGACGAGATCCACCATCTCCGCGTCACTGTTAGCCGAGCCAGTCCGCGTCGAGTTGAGATCAACCGTCTTGCCGTAGCCGCCGACGGATTGATTGATGAAGTTGACGATTGACTGAACGTCGACGTCGTTTGAACCGCTTACGATCAGGGACTCGCCTGGAAGCCTGGCGACTCTTGCCGCGAGGCCTTCAACTGCCAGGCGAATTTCCCGGCTCAGTAACGACGGCTCGAACGACGCGAGCGCCGTTGGAGCAGCGGCGCGAGTCTTCTCGGCCACCAACCTGGCCAGCAAGAGCAGCGATTGGATCTCTTCGGCCGCCGATACTTTTATCCGGCGGCCCGCGTTGCCGCCGGTCAACGACATTCGCGATTCAAACTGAACGTGCTGGGGGATGTCTCGCTGGCCGTCTCGCAACTCGCGGGCGCGAGTGTACGCTCTGGTGAACTCGACGGGCGACAGCCACGAGCCGAGAAAGTCCGCGCCAAAGCTCACAACCAGCTTCGCCCGATCGAATCGATGGCTGGGTATGGCCGCAATTCCGTGCGTTCTCAGATGCGACTGGCTTATGGCCCCGGTCGAGAAGGCTTCGTAAACGACATGCTTGCCGTCTTTGAACTGACTCACGAATTTCGCGATGGTATCCAGCGAGGTTGGGCTTTGAATCGTCTTAGTCAATAAGCGAACGCCGCCGCCGGATTGTCGAATCGCCGCCAGTTTCTGAGCTATCTGGCCGTCAGCCTCGTCCCAGGTTGCGGCCTTACCGGCTATGAGCGGTTGCCGGAGCCGATCCGAGTCATACAGCTCGAAAATCATTCCGTGAGCGACCGGGCAAAGCCCGCCTCTCGAAAGCGGATGCTCGGGATTGCCTTCGAGCTTGATCGGACGGCCGTCGCGAACCTTTACCAGAACGCCGCACGCCGCGCTGCAGCCACCGCACGTCGATGCATACCAGTTGGCTACGCCGGGTGTGAGTTCCACCGGTTGTTTGAGGTATGGAATGATCTTCTGTTCCGGCGCGCGGCACCCTTCAAGGGCAAGCGCGGCCGCGGAGAAGCCTATCATCTCGATGAACGTGCGCCGGGACACACCGGCGCGAGGCGCCTCACTG
>JAHFUG010000073.1:4394-5831 GCA_023265195.1 Blastocatellia bacterium
TCAGTGATGGCAGACCGAACAGTCGGTCGAAGCCATCAACCTCTTCGGCGTAGCCTCGCTTGTGATCACCGGCTTGCCGTTCTCGTCCAGAGTGACCGCCCGATGGGTGCGGTGGCAAGTTACGCACATACCCATCGAGAGAGTGTCGAATTGCTGGACTCGCTCCATAGTCTCGACCGGCCCGTGACATTGCTGACACTTGATTCCAGCCGAGACGTGCCGGCTGTGATCGAACGCCGCGTGATCGGGCAGCCGATGAATCCTCACCCATTCAATCGGCGTGTTACTCGCCAGCGCTCGAGTGATCTTCTGAATCTCCGGCGAGTCCTTGAGAATCTGAGTGTGACAATTCATGCAGGTCGAAGCCGCCGGAATCCCAGCCACCTTGGACCTCTCCGCGGCCGAGTGACAGTAGAGGCACGCGATCTGGTTATCGCCCGCGTGAACCTTGTGTGAGAAGTCGATCGGCTGCGCGGGCTGATAGCCCTGTTGACTGCCGAGCGAGGTGAACGTCGCCCCTTGCCACAGCGCCACCGCCCCGGTGACCGTCACCAGCAATGAAATTATCTTGGCGGTCCTCAAACTCATCGTCTCACCTCGTGAACGCCGGCCGGCCGCCGATCACCGCTTCGCTCTCAGACGCCGCCACACCGGTGGGCTGGCGCCTCGGCCTCGGAGCCTGGCCTCTGATCTTTCGGCGATTCCAGTTCCAAACGACAATCTGGTAAGGCCGCCACAAATAATGGACCGGCACGATCAGCGCGTGAACCAGCCTCGAGAAGCCGAAAACGCCAACGAGCACCCAGGCGTTCAGGATGTGGGCTTTCACGATCAGCGGCAGCGGCGCGATCATCTGTACATCGGGTTGCAACGCGAAAAGCGACCGCAGGTACGGCACGGCCGACGTCGCGTACCACGATGAGCCCCAGCGGTAGAACAACGCGGTGTAAACACCCAACGCGACTTGAATGAACAGCAAGAGCAGGACTACCGAGTCGAGGCGCGAGGTCACCGCGCGGATTCGCGGCGCCGTGATGCGGCGAACGATCAGGCTGACGATTCCAGCCAGACATAGCAGCCCGAACGTCAGACCCGTCGTCTCGAGTATGTAGAGCCTCAGCGGAACGCCGTTGAACCACAGCACGGTTCGCGGAAAGAGCAACCCGATCAGATGTCCGGTCAGCGCTCCGATGATTCCGAAATGCCAGGGGACGGACCCGAAGAACAGCTCGTTGCTTTCCAGGAACTGGGAAGAAAGAGTCGAGTAGCTGAAACCGCTCTTGATCAGCCGTTGCGCGGTGACGGCCACGGCGAGAATCACCACGGCGTACGGGAAGATGACGAATAGTAGGTTGTCGATCATTGCGATTTACCTTTCACAACGTTGCTCGATCGCGAACGCGCTGATTTACCACGGTCGGGCGTTCCGCCCTCCGT
>JAHFUG010000073.1:5931-21875 GCA_023265195.1 Blastocatellia bacterium
TTGTAGTTTCCTTGAATGCACAGATGGACATGGCCCTCCTAACGGAGGGCAAACCGCTACGCCGATTCCTGCTATAAACATTGCCCTCCTACGGAGGGCGGAACGTCCAACGGAGTTGTGGCTCAGTCCCATCTCTCAATTACCTCGCGACGTAATTCGATAAAACTCCGGCGCGCCCGCGGCTGCCGCCGCCGCGGAGAACGCGCTGGCGGTCTCCCATTCCGGGCACTCGGCTTTGAGCGCCTCGTTGACCACCGCGATCACGCCACGATAGGGGTTCGCGCCAGGTTTCAGAGCCTCGAGCATCTTGTCGAGGGCGGGGATCAGACATTCAACGATCAGCGAGGCGCGAAGCTCGGCGTCCTCCATCTTGACGACGAGCCGCAGCAGCACCGGCAGGTAGTCCGGCAGTTGTCCGTCCTGCTTCAAATCGAAAGGCGCTTCGGTTTCGTGGAGGTTCGCGAGAAATATTCCTCGCTTGTAGTTCTCGCCGAACAGGTGATAGCCGACATCGAGCGCGCAGACCGGATTCAAATCAAAGGTCAGGGTGTAGCGCTCCTGCAACTCGGCGAGGCTCAGCCCCTCTACGGCGGAACGGAACTCATCGTATTCCGAAGGAACTCCGGCATGCTCGCGGGCGAGGAGTTCTTCACATCTCTGAACCCGAGCCCTCCAGTCCACGCCCGGATACTCGAGCAAGTCGGCAAGCGCTTCGTATAGCTGAGTCATATCATCGTCCTTTCCCCCGGCTCCTTCGCGAGGACCCTCTCCAATCATGCGCCTCGCACGGGCAACTCCCGGAAGCCGAGCCCCGCCATTCCTTTTTCCGCAAGCATGTCGTCGTTCAGCATCTGCATCGCCTCTTCGCGGTGCGAAGGCGGGATGACATATCGGTCGTCCACGGTTGGAAGCGAAGTAAGGCGGTAAATCGACTCGGCCTCTTCCTCCGTCATCTCAACCTGCTCGAGCGCGCGCTTTACCGTGGCGTGTTCGATATCGCCCACGGTCTCCATTCGCTTGAACAGCCGCACCGCGTACTGCTTTTTCAACGCATATCTCACGAGATCGTTGTTACCCGCCGAGAACAGGCTCGCCATGTATTCAATTGGCAATCGAGCCTTCTCGATTGGGCTGAACAATTCCTTGCCCGACGCGTCGTATAGGCCGTCTTCATTCTTCGCCATCACCGGCAACAGCGGCGGCACGTAAAACAACATCGGCAAGGTTCTGAATTCCGGGTGAAGCGGCAGGGCGAGCTTCCAATCCTTCACGTACTTGTAAACCGGCGACCGCTGAGCCGCCTCGATGGCCGCCGCGTCGATTCCGTTCTTCAGCGCCGCCGCCTGCACTTCGCGGTCGAACGGATCGAGGATCATTTCCCGCTGGGCTTCGACCAGCTTGTCATCCGAAACCGCCATCGCCGGCAGCATTTGTTCCGCGTCGTATAACAGCGCTCCGAGATATCGAATTCTTCCAACGCAGGAATGGAAGCAGGCGGGAGCCTGGCCGGTCTCGAGCCGGGGAAAGCACAAGATGCACTTCTCGGACTTGCCTGTTGACCAGTTGTAAAAAGTCTTTTTGTAAGGGCACGCCGTGACGCACATTCTCCAGCCGCGGCACTTATCCTGATTGATGAGAACGACTCCGTCTTCGCCGCGTTTATAGATTGCGCCCGACGGACACGCCGCGACGCACGCCGCGTTCAAGCAGTGATTGCAGATGCGTGGAAGATAGAAGAAGACCAGCCGTTCGATCTCGAACAGCTCTTCACGCTGTTGAGGGGTCAGGGCCTCCAGGTTCGGATCGTTGGCGGCGTAGATAGGAGAGCCGCCGAGATCGTCGTCCCAGTTCGGGCCGGCCTCGATCTCCATCGGCTGGCCGGTGACCATTGACACCGGCCGCGCGGTCGGTTGATCGGCGCCTTCGGGAGCGTTGAAGAGGTCTTCGTACTTGTAGGTCCACGGCTCGTAGTAGTCGTCGAGCTTAGGCAGATACGGATTGTGGAAGATATTGAGAACGCGCAGAACGCGGCCGCCCATCTTCAGATCGGGCTGTCCGTTCTTCTGCTCCCAGCCGCCGTGGTACTTGCCTTGGTCTTCCCAGGAAGTCGGGTAGCCCGTGCCTGGTTTTGTTTCCACGTTGTTCCACCACATGTACTCGGCGCCTTTGCGGTCGGTCCAAACGTTCTTGCAAGCGACCGAACAGGTATGACACCCGATGCACTTATCCAGGTGGAAAACCATCGAAATTTGCAATCGAACATCCATTGTTTTCTCCGTTAGCCACAGATGAACTCAGATGAACACAGATAGGAAAAAGAGAAAAGAGAAGGGAGAAAGAGAAAAAACAGAAAAAGAAAAGACTGAAAGAGAAAAGACTGAAAAAGAAAAAACTGGAAAAGGAAAGACGGAAAAAGAAAAGAGAGAAAAAGAAAAAACGGAAAAAGAAAAGAGAGCAATAGGGAACGCTAGATGGCGCAACGCGATGGTTGCATGATTCAAACCGTGCACGCCCTTCGTCATCAGCGGATCCTCCCTGCTTTTCATCCCTGCTCATTCCCTGCTTTTCCTTCCTGCTTTTCATCCCTGCTCATTCCCTGCTTTTCCTTCCTGCTCTTCATCCCTGCTCATTCCCTGCTTTTCCTTCCTGCTTTTCCTTCCCTTTTAATCTGTGTTTATCTGTGTTCATCCGTGGCCGATTCCTCACCAACTTACTTTTTCAAGCTTTCGCACCAACACGAACGTATCCCGGTTCACTCCGGTCGGGCCCCAGTAGTTGAAGTGATAAGTGAATTGCCCGTAGCCCCCCACCATCAAAAGCGGCTTCAATCTGATCCGCGTCAGACTATTGTGTCCGCCCGCGCGCCGGTTGCCTCTCATCGGCGACTTTGGCACTGACAATGTCCGTTCCGGCGAGTGATATTGAATGCAAACTCCCTTGGGAATCCGAGCGCTCACGATGGCTCGCGTGCATACGACGCCGTTGTCGTTGTAGACCTCGACCCAGTCGTTGTCCTTGACGCGCATTTCACCCGCGTCCTCATCGTTGATCCACACCGGTTCGCAGCCGCGCGACAGAGTCATCATCCGATGGTTGTCGGAATACGTTGAGTGAATGTGCCACTTCCCATGAGGCGTCAGGTAATTCAGCGCCTTTGTCTTACCTTCCGCCACGCTGCTCTTCAGATCGCCGTATTGAGCAGGCAACGGAGACGGTTTATACGTCGGCAGGTTCTCCCCAAAAGCTATGTAGCCTTCGTGGTCGAGATAGAACTGCTGGCGGCCGGTCAGCGTTCTCCACGGCACAAGCTTCTCCACGTTGTACGTAAAAGCTGAATACGCGCGGCCATCGGTTGTTAATCCCGACCAGATCGGACTGTTCAGCAAGCGCCGAGGCTGCGATTGAAGATCGTGATAAGTCGACCGCGCGTGACGGGATTTTTCGGCGAGATCGGCCAGAGGCAGTCCGACTCTCTTCTCGATGAACTGGTAAGCGCGATGCGCCAGTTCGCCGTTCGTCTCCGGAGCCAGCAAGAGGATCATATTGGCCGCGTCCTCAGCTCGGCGCAGTGACGGGTATTTGTTCCCGTCCCACTGTTCGATTTCATGCGATTGAGACTGGATCACCTCATCGTAGAAATCCTCGATCGCGTACTTGACGCCGTGCGCCCCCATTCCATTCTTGCGCGCAAGCGGTCCGAGCGAGATGAACTGGTTGTAGAGTTTCGTGTAATCGCGGTCGACCACCGTGAAGTGAGGCATGGTCTTGCCGGGTATCGCCTTGCACTCGCCCTTGCCCCAATCCTTGATCCGCGGTTGAGCCATCTCGTCCGGAGTGTCGTGCGCCAGCGGAGCCATTACCAGGTCCTTGATCGGCGTGGGCAGGTGACGCTCGGCCATCTCGCTGACGTTCTTTGCGAGCCCCCGGAAGATGTCCCAGTCACTCCGCGACTCCCAACACGGCGGAACCGCTTCGGATAGCGGATGAATGAACGAGTGCATATCCGTCGAGTTCAAATCCGCCTTCTCGTACCAGGTCGCCGCCGGAAGAATGATGTCCGAATACAGCGCCGACGTGTCCATTCTGAAGTTCAGGTCGACGACAAGATCGAGCTTGCCTCGCGGGGCTTCGCCGTCGAGATCGACGTCCCTTACCGATCCTTCGGCGCATTCCTCGGCGATGTCGTTGTGGTGCGTGCCAAGATAGTGCTTCAAAAAGAACTCGTGGCCCTTGGCGCTGGCCATTAGCGCGTTGCCCCGCCAGATGAACCACACGCGAGGCCAATTGGACTTCGAACTCGGTTTCTCGACCGACAGCGGCAGTTTCTTCTGCTCGATCTGGCGCACGGTGTGATCGATTATTTCCTGATCCGTGGCCGCGCCGGATTTAATGGCTTCCTGAACGACCTGCTGATTGGGTTTGTTGAACTGTGGATAAAAAGGCAGCCAGCCACAACGGACGGCCTTCGCTTGCATGTCGATCGTGTGGCCGCTGGCAAAACCATTTCCGCCGTTTTGACGAACCGTGTGATAGTCCGTGAACTCGCGCTCGTAGCGCCACTGCTCGCTATGAACGTAATGCCACGATGGCGCGTTTTGCAGCCTGACCGCGGGCGTCCAGTCCCTGGCGAAAGCAATCGCGCTCCACGAACCGACCAGCGCCAATTTTTCCTGGCCGACATAGTGGTTCAGTCCGCCGCCGTTCTTTCCGACGCAGCCGCACAGCATCAGCGCGGTGATCGCCGAACGATACATCAGGTTGTTGTGATACCAGTGATTGACTCCCGCCCCGATGATGACCGAGCACTTGCCCTCGGTCTTCACGGCGGTCGAGGCCCATTCCCGCGCGAACTTGATGACGGTCTCTTTGCTGACCCCGGTCCATTGTTCCTGCCAGGCCGGCGTGTAAGCGGCGTCGCCGTCTTCATATTCGGCGGCGTACTCGCCGGGCAGTCCGCGCGAGACGCCGAACTGGGCGAAGAGCAAGTCGTAGGCGGTTGTGACCAGCACGCGGCCGCTTTCGGTCTCGATCCACTTAGCGGGTAATCCGCGGCGGAATGTTTTGCCCGATGCAAACTCGTGAATCTCGATCTCGACAACTTCATCGCTATTTTCGATAAAGCTCAGGAGCGGATCTATGACCGACCCATCGGTTGGATCCTTGAGCTCGAGATTCCACTTGCCTTGCTTCGCGCTCCAGCGATGCCCCACCGAACCACCGGGCATCCGGGGCTCGTTCGAGATCGAGTCGAAGACGGCGAACTTCCACTCGCCGTTGTCTTCCCCGCTGTATCGAGTCAGGGAGTTCGCGCGAAGCAGCCTGCCGGCGTTGTATGCTTCCCCTTTCTTGTCGAGCTGAACCAGGTACGGTGAGTCGGTGTATTGCCTGACGTATTGCAGGAAGTAGGGAGTCTTCTTCTCGTGATGAAACTCTTTCAGGATGACGTGATTCACCGCCATCCAAAACGGCCCGTCCTGACCTGCGTTGAGCGGTATCCATTGATCGGCGTATTTCGCGACCTGATTGAAATCCGGCGCCAGCACGACCATCTTCGTCCCGTTGTGCCGCGACTCCGCCGCGAAGTGACAATCGGGCGTCCGGGTCATATTGAGGTTGGAGCCCATCACCGCGAGGAACTTCGAGTTGTACCAATCGGCGCTTTCGGCGACGTCGGTCTGTTCGCCCCAAACCTCGGGCGACGCCGGCGGCAGATCGCAGTACCAATCGTAGAAACTGAGATTGACGCCGCCGAGCAATTGGAGAAACCGGGCTCCGGCCGCGTAGCTCAGGAACGACATCGCCGGTATGGGAGAGAATCCAACTACGCGGTCCGAGCCCTGGCGCTTGATCGTCGAAATGACGGACGCCGCGATCAACTCCTCCAACTCTTCCCAGCTTCCTCTTCTGAAGCCGCCTTTGCCGCGAGCCCGCTGATAGCGGCCTCGCGATTCTTCGTTGTTGACGATCGACTCCCAGGCTTCAACCGGATCGCCGTGGGCTTCCTTTGCTTCCCGCCAGAGGTCGAGCAGCGCGCCGCGAATGTAGGGATACTTGACGCGGATCGGGCTGTAGAGATACCACGAATAGGAAATGCCTCGCTGGCATCCACGCGGCTCGTATGGCGGCAGACCGTCCTTGAGAAGCGGATAATCCAGCGCCTGCATCTCCCAGGTCACGATGCCTTGCTTGACGTAGATGTCCCAACTGCACCCGCCCGTGCAGTTCACTCCGTGAGTGCTGCGAACTACGCGGTCGTGCTGCCAGCGGTTGCGATAGAATTCTTCCCACGAGCGAGTCTGGGGACTGATAAGATCTTTGATCCAGTTCACTATTGGTTCCTCCGCACGAGTTCTTCACGAACGCCTCGCAGCCGGCCCTTCCACGCGCGGTTCATCAGCGCCAGTGACATCAACAGCGCCGCGAACCCCAGCGCCACGAACCACGGCTCGATCCTGACCGCGGCGGACGCGGCTGGCGCCGGCGCGATTGGAGCCACAAGTTTCGCGTTCTGAAAATAGGCGAATAGCTTCACTATCTCTTCGTCGTTCAGCGGCCGCGTGCCGAAGATGCTCTTCATTGTGGGGAAGTTCGGGTTCTGAAGGATCGAGATCAACTCCGGGTCCTTGTACCTCACATTCACCGCGCTAAGGTCGGGGCCGAGCGTTCCGCCGCCGAGCCTTCCGGAGCCGCTGACGTTGTGGCACGAAATGCAAGCCGAGCCGCCGCCGCTCAGCGCCGCCCGGCCGGTGAACAACTGATATCCGGCTTCGACGTCGCCAGGCGCGATCGGCCGGTTTAGTTTCGCGCCGGCCGGAACGAAAGCCTCATTCTTCTTCGTCAAGCCGTCAATCATTCCAATAATCGCGTCGATCTGCTCGTCGGCCAAATCCTGGTCGGGCATGACCTCGGGCGCGAACTTCTTGAAGAGACCCGTAGCGACCGAATCGCCTTTTCGGTTCACCGCGGCCGGAGCCTTGATGAATTCACGGAGCCACTCCGTTGATTGCCGAGTGGTGACGCCCTTGAGGTCCGGTCCTTTCTTGTCGCCGCCGCCGATGTTGTGACAGCTATAACATCGCTTCTCGAAAACGCCCGCGGCCGCCGAAGGCTGTTGCGCAAAGGCGGGCGCGGAGAAGAGCACCGCCGCGGCGGCCGTACAAATGAGCCTCATCGTCAAAACCTCAGGTGTAATATCAAGTTTCATATGTCAGCACTCCGACGCCGCATTGCGGCCTTGCGCCTGAGACGCAATCTGGGAAATCGTCTTGGTCTGAAGCATCTCAACCAGGTCGCGACGCACCCGCTGCCAGTCTTCGTGTAACGCGCAGGCGCAGGCGGGAGTGCAGGCGGGACGCCCAAGCACGCAAGTGTCGAGGTATGGATCGGGCTCCAGCACTCGAAACACGTCCCAGAGCGTTATCGATTGAGGCGGCCGCGCCAGTTCGTAACCGCCATGAATTCCCTTGACCGAGCGAAGCAGGCGATGGCGTCTCAGCTCGCCAAGCACTTTTCTGAGGTAGACGGGCGGAATCTGTTCGTGTTCCGCTATCTCGCTAAGGCCGCACAGGCCGTTACCAGGTTGGCTGGCTAGAAAGGCCAGCGCTCTTATCCCGTAACCTGTCGCCTTGGAAAAAATCATCGCTCCCTTAGCCTGCCGATCTCCCGTCAAGAACGGGGGCACACCTCCGCTCCGGCGAAGCCGGGAGGAGAACCCGGCTTCGCCTTTTGGTCTGGCTTCAAGGAATGTGCGCTTTTTTTCTAGCGTACTTCTTTGTCCTCTATCATCACTTTTCCGGTCTTCAGTAACAATAATCAGAACTAATCATTTATGTGATTGGAACAGGAGGGCAGGAGGAAACAATCAGTAGCTGACCGGACGGACTTGAATTGTTCTTCGCGCGACTTACACAAAATTGGTAGAAGGCGCCAGGCCTGATATGGCTTCGAGGTCATAGCTTACGGGACTTATTGCCGTGAGATCAGAGCAGGCTTATACTTCGGCCACTGCCAAGCTGAATTGACAGTTGTGACGCCGTGAAACTACAAGAGCAAGTTTGAAGCAAACGGCATCGATGGAGCAAAACTATGGCTGTCCAGGAAATTGAAGCGCGAGTCATGGAGATGGACGTTGAACACCGAGTTGAACTAAAAACTTGAAGCTATCGCCAATACTGTTGAGAAATCTACGGACCACTTGCTGAAGATCCGTTTACTAAGAGGCGATGCGGCTTCGGCGCGAGTATAGTGAGTAGTTGCGTCCCAAACCGGCTAAACGAAGGAGGACCTGATTTATGGCCATACCGGAGATCGGTTCGCGAGTCGCAGTCCTAGAGGCCAAGGTCGAACAACTCCAGCGCAAATTGGAAGCTGTCGTCCCCGACGCCAGGCCCTGGTGGGAACACGTTGTGGGTGCTTTTGCCGATGATCCGGCTTTTGAGGAAGCGATGCGCTTGGGACGCAAGTACCGCGAATCGCTTCGCCCTAAGCCCCGTTCCAAACAGTCCAAGCGCGCGGCATCCACCAAAGCGAGGAAACCGTGAGATGTTCGTTCTCGACACCGATCATTTCAGTTTGATGGAGTGGAGCGCAGGCACGGCGCGTCAACGTCTGCTGCGGCGACTGAGCGGAAATCCACCGGGTGAAGTCTTCACGACGATCGTGACTTACGAAGAGCAAACACGCGGCTGGATGTCTTATGCGGCCCATGCTCGGACAACCGCGCAGCAAGTCGAAGCCTATAGCAAGCTGGGACGCCATCTCGACATCTATCGCCGTGTTCAAGTATTGGGATTCGATGACCGCGCCGGAACTGAATTCGAGCGGTTGCGATCAGCGTGTCCGCGCGTGGGCGCAATGGACTTGAAGATCGCCGCCATTGCGCTGGCGCACAGTGCGACAGTGCTTACCAGAAACCTCAAAGACTTCAGCCGCGTGCCCGGCTTGCGCGTCGAAGATTGGACAGTCTAACCCGTCGCGCTTGAAGCAGCGCGATTCTGTCCCGGGAATATCTCAACGCGGCACGTTCGAATTCCTTTCGAGTTGAGCAAGCCGCGTGACTCAATCATGAGAACGCGTCTGATCGAAGATGAAGATAAGGATACCTTACTATCTGCGAACGACCCGGGCAGCCAGTCACGATTGAGCCTTCAACGGGTGGCCGCGCTCCGTTACTCGATCGACATGGCTTCAAGCATATGTCTAATGGAGCAACGTTACAGACCTTTGCGCCTCCGCAACGCGTAGCCTCGCGCCGCGCGGGAATCGGCGATATCCGAGAGCACGACTTCCCCTGCGGGCTGTGACAGTCGATTAAGTGTCCCAACCTCCGCTGCCGGCGCCCGGCAAGCCGCTGCAAACTTGCGCTGAACCAAAGGAGGTTTCGCGAAATGAAAAGAACAAACGCAACGATAGCTGTATTGCTGGTTTCAATCTTGACCGGCGCAATACCGGCTGGCGCGCAGGAGCAGGCCGCCTCGGTTGTGGGCTCGTGGGATGGATTGAAAGCTCTGGCCGCGAAAGAGGTATTGGTGGTGATGCTCAAGGACGGCGGCAAGAAGAAGGGAAAGCTGAACGACGTTACCGATACGGCATTGGTGATCTCCGAGGGCAAGAAGACCTCTGAACTCGGCCGTGACTCAATATTCCAAGTCTACCGATCGATTTCTAAATCACGCGGAAAAGCTACGGCTATCGGAGCTTCCGTCGGCGGTGGACTTGGCTTGTTAAGCGGCCTCTTCGGCGATTCGAACAGCGGCCACGGCGCGAGCGGAGGAGTTGTCGCCGCCGGCGTAATCGTGATGGCGGGTGTGGGCGCGTTGATTGGAAGGGGCATCGCTAGCGGCCACGAGCAAGTATTAATTTATCAAGCGAGAAGGTGACCCGGAGCGAACGGAAGGACAAGCCCCATTCTTGAAAGGGCGGGGCCGCCGCGCCTGAACCAACAAGCCGAGGGGCAGGCGCGGCGGCCATCCGCCGTAGGGACCCAGAATTAATCAATCGGTCAGTTGCGAGTTTCGACGTTGAGAACGAGGGAGCCAAGCTTGTTCTTCGAATAGTCAATCTTGTAGTCACCCTTCTTGACTATGACACTCTTGAAACCGACCCCCCTTGCGGTCGCGGCGTCCAGCGCCAGGTCCTGATCTATGGGTACTGACGCTGCCCTCTCGCCCAGCGCGGTCTCCATCTCGATGAACATCTTGTTGTCTTTGATCGAAGCCGAAGCGCGGCACTTCCTGCGCTCGGCTCTTCTGGCGGAGTCATCCCCTTTTGGCTCCGGCGCGGCGGTCGCGCCCCATCCGATTGAGATCTTGCAAAAGCCCCAACCCTGACAGCTCGGCGGCTTCCCGATATAGATGGTGATGGTGATGTTAGCGCTCGCCGGCTGTGGCCAGCACGCCGGCAGCAAGAGCGCGAACGCGAGTCCGAAGAAGGCGCAACGTTTTCCGATTCTATGCATGCACTTTGCTCCTCTTGTACGCCGAATCCCTATGAAACGCGAATATCGGCTCTCTTATGAATCTCAAGAAGTCGAGGCGGCGGCGACAGCCCCCTGACGGGGTCACGCGTCAAGGCCTAATGATTGCCTTTACCGTGTGTTTGTACAATAATCGACCCACATCATTTGTGTGATTGAGTTTGACGCATATGCGGCTTCGAGAGATCAAAGAACTGGTCGCCGGCACTTCCGACTCCGCCTTCGCGGTTGATGGCGCGGGATCGGTCGCCGCCTGGAACAAGGCCGCGGAGGCTTTGTTCGGCTTGACCGCGGAATCGGTTATTGGCCAGCCTTGCGGCCGCGTACTGCAGGGGACTGACGAATGCGGCGAGGTCTGCTCCGCCGACTGCACGGTGCAGCAGCAGGTTCGAAAGCATCACCCCGTCGGCAATTTCGATATGCAAGCAATGACGGCGAACGGCCGATTGTGGTGCAATGTCTCCGTGCTGATCGCCGACGAGGCCGGCTCGACCCTTCCTTACTCGATTCACATCGTTCGGCCGATTGACGTCCGAAAGCGGCTCGAACTGGCGATGCGCGATTTCATAGTCAGCGGAACAAAACTCGAAGCCGATCAGGCTACGGCTCTTCTTGCTTCGACCCGCGCCCCGTCGCAAGGAACCGAGTTGACGGACCGCGAGACCGAAGTGCTACGCCTGCTCTCAAAAGGCTCGACCACCGCGCGCATCGCCGTCGAACTTCATATCAGCCGCACAACGGTCAATAACCACGTTCAACACATCCTCCGAAAGCTGGGCGCCCACACTCGTCTCGAGGCCATACGCCGCGCTGAGCACGCCGGGCTTATCTAGGTTACGGTCGATGTGGGCGATGTCTCGATTTGATGACTCTCGACAAGAGCGTCGGTATTGCTTTCACTCGACGAACGCATTGGCTCCCCGGAAATCCGCCAGGCGCGAGAGGTAACAAGAGAGCTAACCGATAAAGTGAATGAGAAAACGGAACTCGAGTGGAACGGACTGCCCAATGCGCGGAAGGCAGTCAAGCGATCAGAGTACTATGCTCACATTAGGCGGCTCGATTATCGCATGCGCCAGGCTCATAAGAGCAAACCGTTCCACTCGTCGCACTAGTCGCGCCCGTCGCCCCAGTCAGCCGCCCGATTGCTCAAATGCGGATTGTCTCCGGACTCAGCCTTTTCACCGTAACGCGGCTAAACAGCTCGGTGATAGGTTTAGGATTCGTTCAGTTGGCGCCAATCGAGGCCGAAGCGAGCCAGATACTTTCTCAGCCGATCCGCGTCGTTGACGTTCTTCTTCCTGGCCCGCGACGTCGAAAACAACGCCCTTCCCGCCTGCGAGAGACTTCGCGAGGCGCGGCATGCTTTGATCACGCTCATGAGCTGCTCGCGGTCGAATAGATCGAGCGAGGCCGCCTTGGCTTTACCAATCAACTGTTCGATTAGGTCAGCATCCTCGGCCGCGGGCCCGGAGCGCCATCCGCGGCGAAGGCGCTCGATCTCTTCAGTCACCGATTCGATTGTGATCCTGCCGCCCGGCGCAAGCGTCGCCATTCGCACGACTGCTCCGTTGAGATCTCGAAAGTTCCCACCCCATAAGGCTTCGCGTGAAACCGCGAACTTCAGGAATTTGGCGCGCGCCTCGGCGTTGAAGGTTATTCTCTTGCCCGTGCGCCGTTCGTATTGTTCAACCTCATATGTCAGATTAGGCTCGATGTCTTCGAGCCGGCCGCGGAGCCCGGGAAGGTTGAAGCTCCATAGATTGATCCTTGCTAGCAAGTCCTCGCGGAACATCCCTTTCATAACCCGCTCGGCAAGATCCTTGTTGGTTCCGGCGATGAGTTGGAACTCGCTCTTCACTTCTTTGTCGCTGCCCATCGGAAAGAAGACCTTTTCTTCGAGCGCCCGCAATAGCATCGCTTGCTCGTCCAATCCAAGCTCGCCGATCTCGTCGAGGAACAAGACCCCGTCATCCGCCGAACGGAGCAAACCCGGGCGGCTGGCGACGGCTCCCGTGAACGCGCCTTTAACATGCCCAAACAGAGCGGACATCGCCGCGTCGCCTCGTATAGTCGCGCAGTTCACCTCGACAAAGCTCCCCTTTACCTCGTGCCTCGCGCGCTTCAGTTCATAAACCCGCTTGGCAAGCCTCGACTTGCCCGCGCCGGTCGGCCCCATCAATAACAGCGGCTCGCGCGATGCGATGGCGACCTGCTCGATCTTATCGATCAACCGGTTGAAAGCTGCGTTGCGAGTCTCGATCCCCGACTTCAAGAACGATGCGGCTTCTTTCTGTTCCTGCTGAAAGCGCGAGGCTATGCGGTCGTACTTGGACAGATCCAGATCGATGATTTCGAACGTGCCCGGCCCTCCGCGTCCCCTCGCGGGCGGAGGCGAGCTTTGAATCAAGTTGGCTGGGAAGTAGTGAGACTCGGTCAGCAGAAACATGCATATCTGCGCCACGTGAGTGCCGGTCGTTATGTGGATGAGGTACTCTTCGCGTTCGGTGTCGAATTCGTAGGCTCTCGCGAAATCGTGCAGCGCGCCGTAGACCTGCTCGAAATCCCAAGGATCATCCAACTCGAGTTCGATCAACTTCACTTCGGTTTCAGGCGAGACAGCGGAAATGTCACCCATCACCAAGCGCGCAAGATGCGCGAATTTCTTTTGACATAGAAGCTCGAATCGATTTATCAGCAGATTCTGGTGCTGGCAAAGCGCGACCGTAGGCCGCCATCTCTCCCAGCGCGAAGACCCAGTCCCGCTGTCCAACGTCGGTCCAAGCAATCCGATCAGTACATTCTTCTTCATAGAATAATCGCTAAGATACTAGCTTGGATAATAATCTTTCAAGGGTCGCCCGGAGCCGAGATTCATAACGTATCTCGCCGCCATAAATGCTTTCAGTCCTTCCTTATCAATCGGTTATCCCCGAAGGCAGGCTAACCATGCTCCCGCGGCGGAGCCACGGCACGCCAGATGCCCTATCAGCCATCGAGAATAACAAGAAGTGAGAGGGCGGAAGAAACGTTGGTTCATTGTGCGGACCGCCGGAAGAGGATCGAGTAGTTTGGGGTCATACCACGTGCTGGTCCGCTGATCTGGCGGAGGGTGGGTACGGCGAGTGCGCCTTCTCGATGGAAGAAGGGGAAGGAGAGAGGACTATGGCGAACAAGAATCTATTCAAGTCGATAGCCGGTAAACTGAAACCAAAGGCCGGCGCTCGAAACGAAGAGGGGGCCCCGGCTTACGCCTTCACCCCAAAGCACGCGCTCGCTCAGTATGCGGCGACCGGTTGTTTGAACTCGACCTTTTACACAACCGCCGAAGCGCAGCTCGCCAAGGTCATCGAGCTTTGTGACAAGGTCGAGCCTGAGTTCATCGCTCGAACCGCGGTTTACGCGCGCGAGCGAGGATTCATGAAAGACATGCCTGCGTTGCTGTGCGCGGTCCTGTCGGTGAAGGACCGCGCACTGCTGGCCCGGATTTTTCCGCGAGTCATCGACAACAGCAAGATGCTTCGCGTATTCGTTCAGATGATTCGATCGGGCCAGGCGGGCCGCAAGTCGCTTGGCACGGCCCCTAAGCGCATGGTTCGTGAGTGGTTCGACGCGCGAAGCGACGAGCAAGTGTTCACGGCGTCGGCCGGCCAGAGCCCTTCGGTCGCGGATATCATAAAGATGACGCATCCGAAGCCACGGTCGGCGGACCGCGCCGCGCTGTACGCTTACTTGATCGGCCGTGCTCACGACGCCGCGGTATTGCCGGAGGTTGTTCGCAAGTTCGAGGCGTTCAAGGCCGGCAACCGAGCCGAGTTTCCTGCCGTTCCGTTCCAGATGCTGACGGCGCTCGAGCTGGGCGCGGCCGACTGGATCGGCATCGCGCTCGGCGCCTCGTGGCAGACGACTCGAATGAACCTGAACGCGTTCGCGCGTCACGGCGTGTTCGACCGTCCCGGCGTAGCTCAGGTAATCGCGGCCCGGCTGCGTGATCCGAAGGCTATAGCGAGGGCTCGAGTCTTCCCGTATCAGTTGATGGCTGCTTACTCCACGACCGACGAGCGAGTGCCCGCCATTGTTCGCAATGCGCTACAGGACGCTATGGAGATAGCGGTTCAGAACGTGCCGGCGCTCTTCGGCGAGAATCCTGGCAAGGTGTACGTTTGCCCGGATGTGTCCGGCTCGATGTCGTCGCCCGTGACCGGTATTCGCAAGGGCGCTACGTCCAAAGTTCGATGCATCGACGTGGCCGCATTGGTTGCAGCCGCGATCATGCGCCGGAATCCGGACGCCGATGTTCTGCCGTTCGAGTGCGATGTCGTGAAAGTGAAGTTGAACCCTCGCGACAGCGTGATGACCAATGCTCGGAAGCTGGCCGCCGTCGGAGGCGGTGGAACAAACTGCAGCGCGCCACTTGCTCTGTTGAACAAGCGAAAAGCCAAGGGAGATTTGGTCGTCTTTGTCTCGGACAACCAGTCGTGGGTTGACGCCCGCGGTGGGCGCGGAACGGCGACGCTACGAGAGTGGAACCTGTTCCGCAAGCGCAACCCGAACGCTCGATTGGTCTGCATAGACGCGCAGCCGTATGGAACGACTCAGGCGGCGGAGTGCGACGATGTCTTGAACATCGGGGGCTTCTCGGATCATGTCTTTGAGGTGATATCCGAGTTCGCCGCCGGACGGCTCGGAGCCGATCACTGGGTCGGTCTGATCGACTCGGAAGAAATATAGTGGCCAGTGGTCAGTGGTCAGCGGTCAGCGGTCAGCGGTCAGCGGTCAGCGGTCAGCGGTCAGCGGTCAGCGGTCAGCGAGTATAACTCTTTCCGTCGACTGGCTTCGGTATTTCTCTGGCGCGGGCCACTGATCACTGAGCATTGTTCTTTGATGGCGAATGCCGGTGGGAGTACATCGGCAACCAGGGAAACCTGATGGGGTTCGAACCCCCAGCCCGAACAATCGGGCGTCTCTCACAAATACTTGTCGCCATCAATGGACATCGGCTGGCGCTGGCGGAGGCTACCATCGAAAGATCTGTTTGCCGACTCCTTTAGAGGTCAAATGCTTTGTAGTCTCGGAGTTCGTTTTGAGGATACCGAACTCGGAAGGGGTTCAAGGAGTGTTGCCCAAAGCTTCTCGAGATCGAAATCGCGCCGGAATATTTCACTACTATAGGAGTGAGTCGGTGATGACAACTTTTCACCACAAACATTGCACTCCCGACGGAGTGCGCTCGAGGTCGGCCATTCTTACCCCGAAGGGGTTTCGTCCACTAGCCCAGGGTTGCGGTACTCAGCTACCCTGGGAAACGAACGAGATGCGACGCCAACCCCAACGGGGTTTCGGCTCCCAGCGGCGGACTGGATACAGTACAGCGCATCGGTCGCGTCTCCCTCCACAACCGCGGGGAGCGGCCACAACCCCGTTGGGGTTGGGCAGCCTGAGCGCATCGACCGTTTCCCAGGGTAGCCGA
>JAHFUG010000388.1 GCA_023265195.1 Blastocatellia bacterium
CGGGGGCGGGAAAATCGGTCACTCTGAATTCGATCATTTGCTCGATGCTTTATAAAGCGTCACCCGAAGAAGTGAAGTTCATCATGGTGGACCCGAAAAGGCTGGAACTCGGCCTCTACGAGGGCATCCCCCATCTGCTCACGCCGATCGTCACGGATCCAAAGCGGGCCGCCAACGCGTTGAAGTGGGCCACCAACGAAATGGAAAACCGCTACCGCGAGCTGGCGAAGTACGGCGTCAGAAATATCGAGCAGTACAACCGCGTGGTTCGCGAGGCCAAGCACCCTAGCCTCTTCGAGGATAGGACGGAAGCCGCCAAACCGCTGCCCTACATAGTTATCGCGATCGACGAGCTTGCGGACCTGATGATGATTGCTCGCGGAGACGTGGAAACATCCATCGCAAGACTCGCTCAGATGGCGAGAGCGGTAGGAATTCATCTTATCGTAGCTACACAACGGCCTTCAGTGGACGTAATAACGGGAGTCATCAAGGCCAATTTCCCTTCCCGCATCGCGTTCCGAGTGTCGTCAAAGGTGGATTCCAGGACGATAGTCGACTCGAACGGGGCCGAGAGTCTCCTCGGTCAAGGCGACATGCTGTTTATGCCGCCGGCCTCGTCGCGTCTGATTCGTGTGCACGGCTCCTTCGTCAATGAATCCGAGATCAAAAACATCACCGACCACACTCGCAGCCAGGCTCAGCCGGACTACAACGAAGAAGTCACGCTGAGCGAACAAGAAGCTGAGGGCGGCGACGAGCTTAGCGGGGAGCAGGACCAGTTGTTCGAAGAGGCGCTTAAGATAATCACCGATATGGGACGGGCCTCGACTTCAGTGCTGCAAAGAAGGCTCTCGATTGGTTACGGGAGGGCAGCCAAGATCCTGGACATTATGGAGCATGCGGGCATGATCGGGCCGGCGGACGGCGCCAAGCCGAGGAAGGTGCTCCAGGCGGCTTATGAATTCCGGGAAAGACTGGAGCAAAAGGCGGCGGAAGTGGAGGAATGAAGCCGCCTAGCGGGCTTGAAGAGCCGCTGTTTCCGAAAAGTTTTGCACAGGTTTTCAGCAATTGGGTCGTAGCGCAATCAGAACCTAAATGGAACCGCCGTTTCCCGGACTTCATCGCGATTCAGACTCGTAACCGTTGATGAAATTAGACTTTTCCATGTTAAGAGTATTTGAACAAAATGTGTGCAATATGCTAAAAGACTCGTGGTCTTGGAATTTGCGATGACCGTTGACAGTATTTCCACAAGCTTTTCCACAGATCATGTGGAAATCTCCCATTGCGGCTCAATGAATCGGGTTTCATCGATGGATTTGCAGCCGCGACTCCAGCCGGAAAGCCTGGAAGAAAGTAATGCCTTCGCCTAGAATTGCAGCCTCCAGCTATCTGAATACATCCCCACTCTGCTATAGCTTTGTTCGGGGAAAACAAAGAGATCTGTGCGAGTTTCTGTCGGACGCGTCGCCCGCGCTTTGCGCCGAAATGCTCGCCCGCGGTGAAGCCGACGCGGCCATGATTCCCGTAATCGAGTACCAGCGGATATCCGGGATAAAGATATCGCCGCACACTTGCGTGTCATCGAGAAGCAGGGTTCGCAGTGTAGTACTCGTTTCCAAGGTCCCAGTGCGGCAAATCCAATCCGTGGCGCTTGACACTACGTCTCGCACTTCGGCGGTGCTGGTGCGGATATTACTGGCGAAATTTTATGGCTTGAGTCCTGAATATCGGCCGGCTGCGCCTCAACTGCCTGAAATGCTGAAGTCCAGTGATGCGGCGCTGGTGATAGGCGATCCAGCGATGGTTATAGATCGTTCAGGGTTGGAGGTCTATGATCTCTCGGAGGAATGGCTGAAACACACGGGATTACCTTTCGTCTTTGCGTTCTGGGCGATCAGGACCGAATCTGAGGGCTTATTCCACGGCGCCGGCGGATCCATTGACTTTGTGGCGGCCCTGGAGGAAGGGTTGGATTCTATCGACGTCATCGCGTCAGAATACTCGATATCCTTGAACCTTCCCAAGCCGGACCTCGTCGAATACCTTACAAGGAACATAAGCTACAAGCTCGACGAGGATGCGCTACGCGGATTGAGTCTCTACTATTCGCTCGCCCACGAATGCAATTTGATTGATAGCCCGCGCGAGTTGGAGTTTTGCTCCGAATGAGGCCTCTTACCAATCTGGGAGCTTTCTCGCGGGAGCTTAATCGACCTCATCCTTGCGCCGCGGCCTCCTGCCCGACATCCGTGGCGTGGTCTGGCTCATCCGCTGTGTGAGAACCAAGGATTCGGCGTCCTTCTTCGCTTCGCGGGTCTATCGTACGCAAATGCTTCCTGCCCTGCATCTCCCATATCGCGGTCACGTGACCGTCCTTTTCATATAGGTGGTAAGCTATCTCGTTCTCGTCCATTAATCCCCCTTCTAAGTGCTAGCCAAAAAATTGAACTTCGAATTCTAAATGCGGCGACGGGCAATGTCCAGCAAGCATTCGGCAGCCGTTAACGCTGATCCGCGGGAATCTGCAATCGGAAGGCAGCGTTGATCCGCGGCGGAAGTTTTCTTGCCTGCAACGCGCCATTGTCTTGTCGGGAGAAGTTCAGAGTTCAGCCTTTAGGCTGCGGCACGCTGAAGCGTGAACTCTAAACGACAAGGCTGTGGGGTTATTTCAGCCCGGCGCCACTAGACCTCTTGGAACAGTGCTTCGGAGAAATGACTTAAAACGGACCTGGCTTAATCAGGAATCAACGGCGTCCGGGGCCAAAGAAGTTCAGCCAGGTCGAACTCGGAGTCTTCCGGAGGGTGTGCTGGGGGTTCATCCTGCTGCATTTCCCGCCGTTTTTGATCTCGTATGCGAGTACGCATCTCCTCCTCGAGCTGATTGAACCTGTTAACCTGATCGGCGGTTAGTACCTTGCGCACCTCGGTGCGAATCTTCGACTGTATCTTCGTCTGATTTACTTGCGCCGCCGCCAAGTCTTCCGCCCGGTGCTGGATCAAAGCCTCGTCGAATTGCGAACTCATCACGGCTTGATCGAGGGCGCGGCGCGCCTCGCGAAGTCTTCGGTTCGACTCGATTCTTGACGCTTCATGCGACCGAAGAACTTCACGAATGCGCATCTGTTGATCTTGCGTGATTCCGATCTCACGCATGATTTGCTGACGCATTCGGATTTGCCGATTGTTGTTTGGGTTGGCGTTGTTTGATGGATTGCGGTTGATTCGAGCGTTTGGAAGCCGGTCCTGTTTGTTGACTCTTCCTGGATTCCGTGGCCCTTGCCCGGGAAATGGCCGCTGGCTGTAACCGATGTCGACGACGCCGAGTGCTAGCAACGCGGCAAGGAGGATTCGTGAAGTGTTTGATCTGATGATCATGTCTACTCCGTTCAGGACCAGAGCGTTTGTCGAGGCGTTAGACCCCAGGCCGCCTCTAAAAGTCTTAAAACTTGCCAGCTTCGCCTCGATACTAACACACCGGGTTTTAGGTCCGCCTCCGAAGGCCGCCAAGCCCTCTGACCGTCGCGCGAAAACATGGCGGAAGAGAGAACTCTAATTGTCCCGCGGAGCCGCCAACATACGATCAAGAGCAACCCTCGCGGACGCCAGGATTTCAGGCTCCACTGTAATCTCGAACTTCGTCTCCACAAGCGCGCGCTTCACGTCGGCCAGCGTTATCATCTTCATATAAGGACAATGAAGCCGGCAGCCTATGCACCCGTCAGCCATTATGAACTCACGGCCTGGATAGCGCTTCTTCATCTGATGGACTATCCCGCTTTCAGTAGCAACAATGAAGGTCTTGGCGCCGGGATACTTGGCAATGCGTTCAATCATGGCCGTCGTGGAGCAGACCTCGTCCGCCAATGCTATTATGTCCTCCCTGCACTCCGGATGGGCGAAGACAACGGCGTCGGGATGGACGGAGCGGGTTTTTGATATGTTTGCGCCTCTTAGCACGTCGTGGGTTGGACATGCTCCATCGTAGACTACAATCTCCTTTTCGGGAACCTGCTTCTTGACCCAATTGCCTAGATTGCGATCCGGAGTGAAGAGGATTTTGCGGGCTGGCAGGCTCCTTACGATGGAAACCGCGTTGGCTGACGTGCAACATATGTCGCTCATCGCCTTCACCTCCGCCGTTGAGTTGACGTAGGTGACCACCGCGTAACCGGGATACCTTCGCTTCCACTCGTCGAGGCTTTCGGCTGTGATCGAATCCGCGAGCGAGCATCCGGCCGAGAGATTCGGCAGCAGCACCTTTTTCTCGGGATTCAGTATCTTCGCGGACTCCGCCATGAAGTGCACGCCGCAGAAAACAATAATCTCGGCGTCCGTCTTTTGTGCTTCCAGGGACAGTCCAAGGCTGTCTCCGGTAAAATCGGCTACGTCCTGCACGTCGGGCCACTGATAATTATGAGCCAGAATGATTGCATTGCGCCGCCGGGCAAGGTCTCTGATTTCATGCATTAGCAAAGGGCGGTTGCCGTTATCCGTAATTGCCCCGGGCAAGTTCAAGGTTACTACCTGCGTGCTCATCTCCCCTCCACTTTTGCGCCGCGGTCCGGCTTGATTCTGGCGGTTCCCGCGGGAAAGATTCTCCAAAATTCCTTGCGAATAAGACTGGATATCGTGGCGCTTTTGTTCATCTGGTGATAGTGCGCCACCGCCTCCAACATCTCCGTGTCCCGGTCCGTCGCCGAATACGTTCGCACCTTTGTTCGCTCTTTTTCCATGAATATTTCCTATATAGATTTTATACATAGCTTATATAACAATTCATGCGGCGGAGCAAGAGTTTGTTTAGAGGAAGACGACCTCGCGCACAGTCGGGAGTCCATTATCGTACCGGAGCAGATAGGAATTGGGTTGTGCTACGACTTCACTGGCCCGACTGGAAGGAGTGGGATTGCTCGACTATTCAATTCAGGACCCGCTCGCCGTTTACGATGATGGGTTTCCCAGATGCGTGGGAGTAAAGCACGTCAGGACACAAATCAGCTCCGTTGGGCCAGACAATCGTGCCGAGCTCCGCGTCCACGCGGACCTGGCGGAAATAGTCCGGATCATTGAGTGGAGCGAAGACCCCGTCGAAGGACCGAATCACTCGATCCAAGTCAACGACCGCCTTCAGACCATCCTTGAAAGTAAGCTCGAGATTGTGCCCATCCAGGGGCTTAGCGTCTACAACATCGATGAGGAACATATGTCTTTACTCCAGTGGGGCAATCCTTCTAAGCTCGACCTGTTGGCGGGCTAGTTCCCAGTCTTCCATCAACTCCTCTTCGGCTTTGCTGATAATGCATAATGCCGTCTTCTCACCGCAAGGCCAAACCGAGTGGTCCATGGTGCTCGGCGGAAAAAGTTCATCAGCCACAAAGATGCACAAGATCACAATAGAGAACTGTTGGATATGGTGTCTGTCTTCCCACCTCTGTGACTTCTGAGCTTTTTTGTGGCTATGAGACTTCCGCCACGAACAACTAGTACTCCACTACTCCAGTTAGACATCGGAGCCGGAGCTTACTATAATTCCGCCGACCCTGACATCGAGCAGATCACTCATCTCAGACCGCTCCTGAAAGTAGAGTCCTGCAAGGGTATTTTCCATTGAGCGAGGATCCCGCGATCCACGAAGGCGTAACGCCGGTCATCCGTGCGCATCGCGCTGCTCAACAATGCACACCAAACGAAGACAAGGAGGAACGTTCATGCGCCGCAAATTGACTTTGCTTGCCGTAGGACTTGCTTTGGCGGTTTCCGGATTCGCCTTCTCGACGGCAGCCACTAACGACACGGTCAAGGTAGAAGGAGGATTGATCTCAGGCGCCGCCGCCGACGGCGTTCGGAGTTACAAAGGCATTCCTTTTGCCGCTCCGCCCGTCGGAGATTTGCGATGGAAGGCTCCGCAGCCGGTCGTCGCATGGCAGGGCGTCCGAGAGTGCAGCGCTTTCGGCGCTGAGTGCCCGCAGTCACCCTACCCGGCGGGATCGATGTATGTCTCGCCGCCGCAAAAGCAGAGCGAGGATTGTCTCTATCTCAACGTCTGGACCACGGCCAAGCCGGGTGAGAAGCTTCCCGTGATGGTGTGGATTCACGGCGGCGCGCTTACACGGGGGTCGGGGTCAACTCGCACTTATGACGGGACCGCATTCGCCAAGAAAGGCGTCGTCCTGGTCACGATCAATTATCGTCTCGGCCCTTTGGGCTATCTCGCGCATCCGGAGCTAACATTCGAATCGCCTAATCACACCTCGGGCAATTACGGAGTGCTGGATCAAATCGCTGCTCTGAAGTGGGTTCAAAAGAACATCGCGGCGTTCGGCGGCGACGTCAGCCGGGTGACGATCTTCGGTGAATCAGCGGGTTCGTGGAGCGTGAACACATTGGTTGCGTCGCCGCTGGCGAAGGGCCTGTTTCATCGAGCGATTGGTGAGAGCGGCGGATCGTTCGGACCAATGAGTTATTTGAAGGAAGATCGAGGCAGGCTGACGTCGGCGGAAAAAGTCGGAGCGGCGTTCGCGAAAGCGGCAGGCGCCGATTCGATCAAGGCTATGCGCGCCGTGTCTTCGGAAAAGATCATCGACGTCTTCAACAACGACTCGGAGGGTAGAAAGTTCAGGACTCAGCCAACCGTCGATGGGTGGGTGCTGCCCGACGAGATACGCAACATCTTCGCTCAGGGCAAGCAGAGTGCGGTTCCGGTAATCGTAGGCTCGAACGCGAATGAGATGAGCAGTCTGACCATTCCTGCTTCAGTGCCGAAAACGATGGATGACTACCGCAAACGAATCTCGGCGCAATACGGAGAAGCGATCGGCGAGTTCGACGCGGTCTACACGGTAAAGAGCGATGCGGAAATAGCGGCGGCGTATCTCGGGAGCTTGCGCGACGTAACGTTCACATTGCCGATGCGGACCTGGGCTCGAATGACGGCGACTGGGCGCCAGAAGGCATATCTTTATTTCTTCAGCCATGTACCGCCGAATCAGAACAGCAAGTACCTCGGCGCATATCACGCCGGCGAAATAGCTTATGTGTTCAACAATCTCAACAAGCAGAATCCTCTGCTTCAGGAGACGGATCAGAAGCTAGCCGACACGATGTCGAGTTACTGGGTTAACTTTGCAACCACGGGCGACCCAAATGGAAAGGGGCTGCCTAAATGGACACCCTACAATACCGAGGCTGAACCCTATCAAGAATTCGGTGACGTAGTGCAGTTGCGAAATCACTTGCTCAA
>JAHFUG010000389.1 GCA_023265195.1 Blastocatellia bacterium
TGGTTTTCTGCTTGCCTGCAAAATAGACGTGCCAATTGAGTAGAGATACAGCGCTAAATTCGTCCATTGGCACATTTCCGAGAAAAGTCTCGATCTGTTGCAGTATCTTATCAATACGTAGGGTGTCTTCCATCTTTCGACCGAAGTTTCGGTCGGCAATGTTTCCAAGCTCCCTTATTGCCAGCGCCAAATCATATCCGCCGATCTGTTTGTAGGCCGCTATGGCGGTCCAAAGTTTGGCCCTTTTAGCTCGCGAAGCCCAGTTTCTCAAAACCTTGAGAGCTTCGACTCGATATCGCTCGTTCTTACTTGCAAGGACACCCTGAAAGAGATACCCGACGGCCGCTTGTTGAGATTGGCGGCCTGAGTCGGCCCACTCCACCATCGTCTTGAATAACACTCCGTACAAATCGATCTCTCCGATCCTTCCGAGGACACTAGCAGCAAAGGCCCTCGTAGCGGGCTCATCTCCTTCCGCGAGGCGTTTGATCTCCGGCAGGATTGCCGACACAGCCAGTCGGTTTTGATTCAGAAGCACTTCCCAGAGCACTTCCGGGTCGCGCTCGTTTGCAAATCGCACAACATCGGATTGGATGATTGGGTCTCTTTGGATTTCGGCACGAGAACGGCTCAACAAAGAACTCTCGCAGACCATATTGTCGGCAAACTTCCGTCTAGCAGATTCGAGGTTGAACTCGATTCTTAGTCGCTTCCTTACTATTCGGTGGAGTAGTTCGAACTTTATCCAGGAGGCGCTGGTCGAGTAGGGTAGGCATTGTGAGAGGGTAAGCGTAAACGCGAAACACCACGCTTCGAAATCGTCGACAAGCTCGTTCAAGAACCAGTCGGCTGGGCTATCAAATCTGTTGAGGGCGGTTTGAATCTTCGTTCGGATGTTGTCTTCATCAACCCCAGCAGATGTCAATATTTCTGCCAGATGATCATTAATAAACTTCACGAGCTTTGGCATTGTTTGGCAGGTCTCTACTATGAGTGTCTTCTCTTCTTGGCTGAGCAAATCTACCTGTTCTGATGCTCCCTTGTTCGCTAAGGCCTGAGTTAACTTCCGATCAAGCGCCTCCATCAGCTTGTCAGCGCTAGGGGGCTGTAGTTGTTCAATAACCTTGAGGCGGGCTAGCTGGTGGTGCTGCGTTGCTGATAAGGCCGACATATCAGCCGTGAAGACAATAAACATATTGCGTTCGCTAAGTTGTTGCGACAGATTCTTGAGCAAATGCTTGTCAAGGTTAGAAAAGAACTCTGATATGTCGCGGTTATCGCGAGCAAACCCATCCCTGAAGATCACCAATCGATCTCCGAGCTGAGGGTTGTTTGCTATATCCTTGTCAATATCGATCCTTACGTTCCTATCGAGCGGACGCACCTCATAGTTTTCCTTGGCAATCAGTGTGCTGACAAAACGTAAACGGTGACCAAGATAGAGGGCTGTCGTTCTCTTGCCGAGGTCCGGTTCGCCGGTGAGCACAAGAAGCCGGTGCTCGCTGAGAAGTGACACAAACCGGTCAATCATACCGGAATCGGCAATGATATTCTCCGCAATTTCCAATTCGATTTGTCGGAAGACCGGCTTGGCATAATCGTCGAGTGTGAACTTTCGCGGCTGAGGAAACTCTTCGCCGGGACCAAAGTAGTTCTCGATCTTGGTCTGTTGGTTCACTAATTCAATAGTACCTGCGCGTACGTCGTGGAGTTCGCTTTTTTGGGTTAGACCTGATGTAACCGGGTTTGCGTTAGCATCGGGTCCTGCTGCGCCATCTGATGACCTGCTTTCTGGCGAAGTCGTCTGCGTGCTCTTTTGTCCACCGAGCGCTTGATCCCCTTTGGCGCCGTCTGCATTAACCGCGTCGTCATATGGCGGACTGTGCTCGATCTCCGGCGGCGGTTGATTAAACATAATTCTCCTTGTCCTGAACCCCTAAACGAAATCCTTCATCGTGTCCTGATTGAAGAACTTTATGAAGTCCCTGATCGCGTCGTAATTGAAGAATTTTCGGAATGACTCATGCTGTTCGAAGGAAAGGTTCATTTTCGAGAGTTGTTCCCTTACGCTCGCTCCATGTTCGTCGACCTTTTCGGGATCGCCATCGTCACCGAGCAGCAATTCTCCGATCAAGTGTAGAATCGCAGACATCAGTCGATTCTTCTGAGTCGCCGAGCAATCGATTCCGTTCACCTGTTCCAAGACCCCGATGATCAAACTGAACGAGCCCGTCGATGACTCCCCAAGAAGCCTCTTGTTCGAGGCGGCGTTAAGCAACGGATATCTCGAATCCTTTCGACCGTCAGGGACTAAAGGTTGGGTGAATGCCGATAGCGCTTGCGTGACGGCTCCTACGTTTCTGCCAAGAGCATCGGCGTTATCAGTCTTATCAGCGAGATTGCCGACGGCGGTAGTCATGGCGTCAACCATCTTTTCCCGGGCCTTGCGCCCAATCGCGTAGTTGTCTCGGAGGGATTGGATCTCCAAGTCAGCTACTACCTGCGCGGCTTTAACTGTTTTATTCCGTTCGATCGCGTCTATTTTTCGATCTATCTCCTGCAGACGAACCTTCAGTTCAAGTCCTTTGACCGCAAGTCCGACGTCGTTTGCGAAGTCGCGGACCTCTTCCACTGACGCGCTGTCGTTACCCAGAATGCGCGCCTTAACCATCAAGAAATCATCCCTGATTTCCTCCCATCTCTCGACAGACAGCGAAAGGCCGATCACCTGTTTTATCCTGTCTCGAAGCCGCTTCAGCGGATCGCTGTTGAGCTTATCCGCCACCAGCTTTGGGTCCGTCACGCAATACTCGATGTAAAAGGTCACGTCGACGGAATGAAGGTGGTCCTGGAGGTCTACCCGGTCGGCAAACTCCAATCGGAGCCGCTCGTCCAGATTTACGGCATACGCAAAATAGGATGACCGGTTGAACAACGAAAAGCTCTTCTTTTCCTTGAATGTTTGGCCCGGCAAGACAATCTCTCGGACTTCGTGGCCCTCACCCTTCTTCTCAAAAACAACCAGCGCATGTCCGCTGAGAGTATTGAGATCCGGGCGTTCTTGAACCAACTTTTCCGCGGTTGTTAGATTCGCCATAGCACTTTCTCCTTACTGGATTCTCAGAGCTAAGACTCCATACCGACAGCATTCAACTGATCCCTGACCGCAACAGCGCGGGCGTTCAGCGACTGCATCTCTGATAACATGGTTTGAGTCGCGTCAGTGAGTACGCCCATGGTGGCCATACTCCAGTGATCGACGGATTCCGCTTCACCCAGATCGATTAGCCAATCGGATGGGTGGACTTGTGGGAACGACCGAACCGTCCGCAGGAATACTGCCGCGCCGGTGATGTCAAATTCCAGATCGGCAACCAGACATTCGGCGAGGTTAAGCCGCGATTCGGAAACTACCCGGCTCAGCGACGCAACGCAGCCTTCGCTCAATAAGCCGACGGTTCCATTCTGTCCGACTTCAGCGGCCTTGCGCCGGAGACCGTCGAGATCCGAGATTCGATTTGATATGAGAAGACGCCTATCCTCATTATCGCCGTCTTTCTCTTGCAAGGCGTCCAGTTTTGATTTGGATAAGCGCGTAATGAAGCGGGCCTGTCTATACTCGAGTTTGTTAAGAGAACTCTCAGCCTCCGCGACCAGACCACCGATGGTGCGTATCGTTCGCAACCGAATCAGGTCTTCACTTTCCACGCGCTCTACAATGTCGTTGTACGATTCAAGAACGCTTTGAAATTCGCCGGAAACATCAATCATTGATTTCGTTGTCGCCAACACCTTTGCCGCCGCCGGAATAATCTCCGAGCAGTGCCGGTACTCTCGCGCCGCCAACGAGTCGCGCGCTGCATCGATCAAATCATCCAGCTTTTGAATCAACGCGGAAGCCCAACGGGTCACCGCGCCACCTCCCCCGGATCGCGCCGGATTATTCGTAATCAGTTGTGCTATGGCTTCGTTAAGACCCCGCGCCAGATCGTTCTCGGAGAGGTATCCGTTTTCGTAGCGCCATACTATTCGGTTAGTTTCACCATTCATGCTAGAGACCGCCGCGACCTGGGATTTGACGTGGATTGGAAAAGAAGATGCGTAATTCTATTCGCCGATTCAGGGCGCGTCCCTCCTCCGTATTATTGTCGCCAATGGACTCGTTGGCAGCGTGTCCGCTGGCCGAGAAAACTTCCGATTTCAGATGAGCTCGTTCTATCAAGAACTTCACTACGCTGAGCGCACGAGCCGTGGAGAGTGTCCAATTGTCCCGATTACTACCCTGCTTGAAAGGTTGGTTGTCGGTATAACCTTCAACCTGAATCTGCTCGAAGTCGGTTTCCTGCGAGCCCTTTAAGACCTGCGCACAACGCAGGAGCAAGCCTTCTCCGGTTTCTTTCAAGCTGTAGGCATTCACGTCGAACAGCACTCGGTCGCTGAAGGTAATGCGAACGCAATTGATATCCTGGATTATTTTGATGGCTTGTTCGTGCGCCAACGCCTTTTCGATCTTGACGACGAACTGCTCCTGCTTTTGCAGAATGGTTTGGGTTCTTGGGTCGAGCAGCGCAATGGTCGTCTGCAAATAATAGATCAGCAGCAGGATCATGAGCACCGACATAAGGACATCGACAAAACCAGGCCAAAACGTGACCTTTGTTCCGATCATGTCCGCGCTGAGGTGATTCATCTTCAACATGTCTGCCCTTACCCCGCCGAGCGGAGCAGCCCGAAGGCCACCAAAACAACGATGATGGAGATCAATATGGCGATAATCGCACGCGCTGGAAAGAACGAATTCGTTGATCCTGTTGATAAGGCTCGCGAGTTCTGTTCTCTCTGGAGGCTGACCATTTCTTCCATAGCGTTGGCAACCTGCCCGCCATTCCGCTGAAAGAAAGTCAACATCCTGGGCAAGTTCTCGGAAACGCCCAGCATCGTGCGGTTCACCTTGCCGAGTTCGCCGATGACTTCGGCCAGTTCACTGACCAGCCCCAAGCTGTTCGCCTGAGATCTGTCTTTCGCGATCTGCTCGACGTTGCCTATGATGCGAAGAAACGCCTTCTCAATGCCGTTCAAGTCCTTGAGCGCTTCCCCATTCTGTTGAGATATTTCGCTTAACCTTGTAAAGGAACGCTCGAGTTGCATGCTCACTCGCTCGAGCAGAGTCTCGTCTTCCGTGGAAGGCGCGGTGGCCGGCAGAAGTTCCTCAATGGTGAACCTCTCGAGTCTGTCGAAGAATCGAGCTTGAATTCTTCCCAAGAAGAAGTTCAGCGCGGCGGCCGAGATCGAACATACCAGTCCGACGAATGTAGCTGAAAAGGCGGTCTTCATTGGACTGAGTATCTTTCTTACGTTTTCCACGAGCGCGCCTGGCTTAGCGGCAACGCCGATAGTGGAGTGGATGTCCTGAACAAGGAACGCCAGACCGGCCACAGTCCCGAGCAATCCCAACAACATCGAAAACCCCACGGCAAATTCAGGGAGTCGCAGGCTTAGCTTTGAGGTCTCCCGCCCGATGCTCAATTGTTGCAGGACTCCCACGCTCACCTTTACCTGCGAGGTTCTCATCTGGCCGATTGCCCGGAGTCGGTCTCCGATGATGCTGTTATCCGGAACGCCGCGTCTGAGTTCGCTCAGATCAATCAGGGAGCAGTCTTCCACCTCCTCCTCGATTGAAGCCTCACTGTCCTCTTGGCTTTCGCCGGTCTTCTCAACCCTCTCCGATGATCGCTGCTCTTTCCACCGCCCTAGCCTCCGGATGACGGTGTCGAGGGCGCTTGCCTCCAAAAGAGCGTAGCGACAGAGATTTGCCAAAGCGGAGGCCAGCGAAGCCGTTAACAGGCAGCCGATCAATACGATCACTGTCTGGCCCGTCGCGGTATTCTCTTCCCATATCACATTGAATAGACTTTCCACCGAGTGCTCCTAGATTCTCGCGATTCAGTAGTTGGGCTTTGAGTACTACCAATCGGATGCGGTCCGCCCGAGGTAGACTTCGCTTTAAGGCTTGAATAGCAACGAACGGCGTGAGTTTTAATGATCACGGGCTCACCGGTTCTTTACGTTCGTGATGGTGAATTGATCGCTTTCAACTCGTCGCACCTTGACATGCTGGGTTGCATTCGAGAGCGCTGGGTCCGTAACGCCGTCCAGGTTACTAAGGTCAACGATCCGACTGTTGACTTCTTCAAGCTCCAGATCCTGCCGAGAGGTTGCATTAGCCTCAGCGTCAACCGGAGTCCTTACCGCTTTCACCAAAGGAACCGATTCATCTACCCCAGGCCGCACCAGCAGCCTCGGCACTTGCGATCCATCTATGGCTGATAGCTCGAGTTGAGTCAGCGCGAGTTCAAATGATTCACGCACGGTCCGTCCGTAGGCCAGACTCTGGTAAAAATAGGCGGAGAATGTTATTGCAGCGTCGTCCCTGACTGTGTCGCTCATTCCAATCACGTAGTCGACGATTTCCGTCAGCCACTTTGCCTGGTCTTCGGCATAACAGGCATTCAATATCACGAGACGAATATTGTCCTTAAGGACTTTGAACAGACGTGCTAGTGCTTGCTTGTTGACCGGCCTGGCGTTGCCCGAATCGTCTTCGAGGACGATTCCATCCGTCTTCGTTCCATGCCCGCTGAAGTGCACCACGTGTGGGCAATGGTCCAGCAACGCTTGGGGCAGGTCGGAAACCCGAACGGACCACTCACAAGCGAACTCAACTGAATCGCGATAGCGGCCCACTCGCACTTTCTTGCTGATCTCTCGAAACTCCTCGTCCAACCGCAGCCGGTATGGCAAGTCTACCGGGTTGGCCGCGAGAAATAGTACCGTAATAGTCTTGTTCATAGAGTCTCCGTGAATCTTCTCTTCCTTCTTCGTACATGAGTGTTAGTTTCAGCCACAAAATTTCTTGTCCTTCCAAAAATAATGAAAGGCGGGCGTACTTGATTATTGATTAAAATTTGAACAAACAAATACTGGCTGGATGAATACTAGAGGAGCCAAGAAGCCGGTCGACCTATTAGCCAAGTTGGGCAGCGACTAGAACTGAAACTCAGAAGACCGCTGACAAGTACGAGGCACTCGTTCTCTATGGTGAAGCGGCTCAGCGCCACTCGCCTTGCTGCACGAAAGCCGCCCAAAAATATGGGTGGCGCCAGCGCTCTTCCTGCATTATCTCTTTCTGCGCCTCCCGCAGCGCCGCCGCGGCGCTCATTTGGTCTCGGCCTAA
>JAHFUG010000684.1 GCA_023265195.1 Blastocatellia bacterium
GTTCCATCCAGAGTCCCGCACAAGGCCGTGGTGAATCTTTGCTATCCATTCCCCATTATGACCGGGCTACCCGCGCTTGTGGGCTGTACGTGGCCTAGGAACGCCGGATAAGTGCGCTCTCCGGGGGTTCGCAGTCAGAGGTTCTTTCCATTCGCGGATTTTTTTCGCATTAGATTGCGCCTAGATTCCGTCCAATAGTCATGAAGGGCAATTTCAGCCCTCCGGTTCCAAATGTAGTCAGCCTGAAAGAGTCACAGACGCTCGATGTTCGTCGTCGGTAAAGCCTGCGAATGGCGCGGAGATCATCGGGGAAAAAATACACTGATAGTTTCAACCAGAAAAAGGAGATACTCGATCATGAAGACAACCAGGAAAGTGATTGGCTGCGTGTTTCTCACACTTGCCGCAATTTGCATTTGCTCACAGTCAACGTTCGCTCAGCAGGCGAAGGGAGACAAGGAACTCTTGTTCAATGGAAGCGCCACCTTCACCGTGGGTGTAGAAGGGGGAAACTCTCAGACCGCACAAGCGACGATTGGTCTTGGATATTTCGCGACCAGCCGCCAGGAGATCGGCGGCGGCACGACCTTGATTGTCGCGCACGGCGGCGGCGCTTCCTTCACCGCCGTCGCCCCAAACGCTTTCTACCGCTACAATTTTGGGAAGGATGGCACGAAGACCTTCCCCTACTTTGGAGTCGAGGGCGGCGTCTTCGTTCTCACCGGCGACGTCTCTTCACACGACGGATATGTGAGACCTAACTTTGGCTTCAAGCATTTCTTCAAGAAGAACGCCGCATTCGACTTCAACACCGGTTATTCGAGGACGTTCGGAGAAGGGGGCATGTCTCAAATCGACCTTCGTGTTGGGCTGGCATTCATTTTTTGATTTTGGCTCGGCGTCAAGTCAGCCATCGGCATGGGTGTCCGTAGCGGGGCGCTCATGCCGCTCCATGACCTGACCGAAGTCCGGCCGGTTTCCAGGTTCGGGCCGCATCAAGGAGATTCGCCATGATCCCGAGTAAGCGCTTTGCCTCGATTTTCACCATAACACTGCTCCTTGCGTCAGTTCGTTTTATCCACGCTCAAAGCGAACTGTTCCGTTATTCAAACTACGACGCCGTCGATGGCCCGAGGGGCGAAGTCAAGGCGCTCGCTTTCAACGATCGAGGAGACCTGATGGCTTTCGCGGGTAAGGACGGAGCCGTCTTTGTTCGTGATGTGGAAAAAAGGCAACCCGTGAAGCGATTGGAGGGACATGCGAAGGCGGTGACCGCGCTCGCCTTCAATCGCGACGGCCGCTATCTGGTCTCAGCCAGTGAAGACAGAACAGTTCGTCTTTGGAATTTACAGGATGGCGCGTGCAAGGTGCTGTCGTGCGATGGTCCGGTCTTGGCGGTAGCGTTCAGCCCGAGCGGGACCGTCCTCGCTTCCGCGGGCGAGGACAAACAGGCGACCTTGTGGAGCACGGAGACCGGAGCCAGGATCGGCTCGTTGATCGAGCACAAAAAGAAGATCTCTTATCTCTTCTTTCTCAGCGACGAGAGCCTGTATTCGATCGGCCAGGACCGGGCTGTCGTGCAGTGGGACGTTAAAGCGAAGCGTGTACTGCGAAGCTGGAGCGTGACCGGTGATTTCATCAACAGCGCCGCCGTCAGTCCGGGCGGAGAATGGATCACGGTCGGCACGGAACTTGTCGCCCAACAGAAAGGCGGTGTCTTGTTAGGAACCGGACGGCCCGACGCGATCGTTCGCAAGAATGAGATTAAGGTATACAGCGTTGCGTCGGGCGGGCTCCTAAAAGTGTTCGACGCGGGAAGCAACGAGCTTCAGGCCATTTCCATAAGCGCCGACGGCAGCTTCCTGGCCGCGGTTCACAGAGCCATGACCAGGAGCAGCGTTATTGTCTGGGACATCAAGCGAGGAGAACAGGTGGCCGTTATCGAGCAGCCCACGAAGGCCGAAGCTATGGCTCTCGCTTTCAGTCCGGATGGCAGATGGCTCGCCTCGGCTAATGAAGCCGGCAAGATCAACATATGGAAGACCGAAGGCATTTACGCGCGGACGAACGCACCCCAGGATCTGCGCGGCAGAAAATTCGTGCTCAACAGCCGCGCGCCGCTTTTTCTATTCAGCCAGTCCACGGCGGTGGCGGTCCTCGACTTCGACGCAATTGGAGTTGATCCGGCCGTAGCGCGGGCGGTGACCGAACAAATCCGAACGCGGGTTGTCGGCGGCCCGAACATAAGAATGGTCGAGCGCGAAAAGATCGAACGGGTCCTCCAGGAATTGAAATTCCAGCGGAGCGGCGCTACGGATTCTCAGACCGCGGTTCAAGTCGGCAGGATCTTGAACGTCAGGAAAATCGCGATGGGCAGCGTGTCCGCCCTCGGCAAACGCCTCATCGTACAAGTCAAACTCGTCGACGTGGAAACCGCTTCCAATGACGGCATTCGCGAGGTCCAATGCAACAACTGCGTTGAAGAAGATCTGAGCGAGGCGGTGGCCGAATTGAGTCCGGCTCTTGCTCCCGCGCAGGCTCC
>JAHFUG010000685.1 GCA_023265195.1 Blastocatellia bacterium
CCTCGAGCAGCCGTCATCAGGCGGGCTCACTACAGCGCCGCTTGCAAGCGGATCGAAGCCGCTGGCCGGAATCCTGGGCGGCGTCGCCGTGGTCGCGATAGCCGTTGCGGCCTACTTCGGTTTTTCCGACACGCAGGCGTCGCGGCTCGCGGGCTCCCTAAAGAGCGCGGTCAACAGCGGACGGCTGGTCACGCTCTCCAATGACGACGCATACAGCTTCTACTTTCAACTCAGAGGCCTCGATCCGACAAACAAGGCGTTGAAAGAGGCCGGCATGAAAACGCTCCCTCAACTCCGTCAGATGGGAGACGAGGTATTTCGAAAGAAGGTCAGCGTTCAGAGTGAGAAGTTGCTCGAGCAGGATTGGTCCAAAGCCCTTCGAGTTTACGAATTGGCGCATGCCATAGAGCCGAGTGACAAGACGCTCGAGGCCAGGTGGAAATTCTCCGAAGGCGAGGTGTTCAAATCGCAAGGCAAGAAGGACGACGCCGAGCGGTCGTTTTCGACTGCGTCGCAACTCCAGCCCTCCTGGGCGCTGCCGGTCAATAGCATCGGCCTGCTTCGGACTGAGAGCAAGAGGTGGAATGACTCCATTCCATATTATCAACGCGCAATGGGGCTCGAGCCGAATTGGGAAATCCCATACAACAACATGGGCTCCGCCTATCTCGGTTTGAAAGACTACACGACCGCGGAGTCGTGGTATCGCAGAGCGTTGGGAATGAACCCCAACTGGGCTCGTCCTCACTGGCACATCGGTTCCGTCTATGAAGCGGCGAACCGGCTTCCGGAAGCTCTCAACGAATACCAAACCGCGCTTAACCTGGACCCAAACGGATACTCAATTGAGATTTCCAGCGCACAAAAGAAGATCGATTGGCTTCAGCGGAAGCTACAGAGGTAAGGGCCGGCGGCGCGATCGGCGGCTCTTAAGGCTTGCGATTGCGGCCGCAGTCGTGATGCTGGCAGGGCTTCTCTTGGGCGGTGGGCTGTTGTGGATCAAGCATCGGCTAACCGAACACTTCGACACCCTCATCGTCGGTGGATTGATCGTCGATGGCACGGGCGCGGCCGGGCGGCGCGGGCCGCTCGGAATCCGCGGCGGAAAGATCGCCGAGGTCAAGTGGCCGCTGTTCGCGGAGGCCGACCGAACTATCAGCGCCGAGGGTCTTGTAGTTTGCCCTGGCTTCATCGACGTGCACACGCATATCGAAGGCAACGTAGCCGCGAATCACAAAGAAGGGCCTCTGCTCGCACGCAGCTTTCTCGCGCAAGGCACGACGACGATCATCACCGGCAATTGCGGCGCTTCAGCGGCGTCGCCGGCTCAGTTCTTCTCTCAGCTTCAAAAGCGGGGCGTCGAGATCAACGTCGGCTCCCTGGTCGGCCACAACACGATACGCCGGCAAGTGATGGGCGAGGCAACCAGGGAACCGACGGGAGATGAACTGGCCAGGATGCGTGACCTCGTGGCGCGCGCGATGAAAGAAGGCGCATTGGGTTTCTCGACCGGCCTCGAGTACAACCCCGGAGCGTTTGCGAACCGGAAGGAAATCGAAGAATTGGCCGCGGTTGCGGCCCGGTACGACGGCATTTATGCGACGCATATGAGAGATGAAGGGAATAACGTCGTGGACTCGCTCAACGAGGCGATCGAGGTGGCTCGGCACGCTCACATACGGCTCGAGGTCTCGCATTTGAAGTCCCGCGGCCTGGTCAACTGGGGACGCGCGCAAGAATTGATCGGCTTGCTCGACGAAGCGCGCGCTTCCGGGCTTGAAGTAACTTGTGACGTCTATCCATACACCGCATCGAGCACCTCGCTCGAGGTCATGATTCCCAAACGCGATCGCGAAGGCGGCGCGGGAAGGCTGCGTGAGCGGCTTCGGGACCCGAAAGAGCACGACCGCATCGTCGCCGGCGTGCTCGACCAGATGAAGAAAGAAGGTTGGCGGGATTTCTCGTACGCACGAGTAGCGAGCTGCCAGTTCGCGCCCGAATACAACGGTTTGACGATCCCGGAGATCGCTCGGCTGCGCAACTCATCCGCCGATCAGCTTGCCAGCGTTTCGAAAACCAAGAAGGGCCCGGCGAATCCCGGGGCGGCCAAAGCCGACAGTCCGGCTCCGTCGCTTCAAAAGAGGCACTATGTCGAAAGGCCGGTGCGCAAACGGGCTGAGGTGAACAACTCTCGCGTCGCGGCGGTGTCCAAAAAGCGTGACGGACAAGGCAAGGGATTCGGGCCAAGCGATCTTGTCAGCCAGTCCGAGACCGTCTGCTATATCGAGTCGAGGGGAGGCGCGCAGATGATCTACGAGAACATGTGCGAGGCGGACGTAAGCGAAATTTCGCGCCTGCCTTACTCGATGCTGGGGTCGGACAGCGGCATTCGCAACGGCGAAGGGCGCCCTCATCCTCGCGGCTGTGGAGCGGCCCCTCGGTTACTGGTTCAACTGGCCATCGAGCAGCGGCTCCTGTCGATAGAGGAAGCGGTTCGCAAGATGACGTCGCTCGCCGCGGATACTTTTCACATCGAAG
>JAHFUG010000074.1 GCA_023265195.1 Blastocatellia bacterium
TACCTTTCCCGAATCCCACCCACGGAAGTGGGTGGATAGTTCAAGCTCAACCTACTCAAACGGCGACGTTCTTACCTTTCCCGAATCCCACCCACGGAAGTGGGTGGATAGTTCAAGCTCAACCTACTCAAACGGCGACGTTCTTACCTTTCCCGAATCCCACCCACGGAAGTGGGTGGATAGTTCAAGCTCGACCTACGAACAGGGAGCCGAGCAAGTTGGCTTTGGGCAACCAAGGTTGAGCTTGAACAATCCACCCACTGCACCCCAGGAATCAAATCCAATCGAGTCCAAGTTGCGGGCGGTTCCTCCGGCAGCTTATAATTCACCCCCCAAGTAAGTAAAGGCTAACAACAGGCTAAGAACCACGTCAGCTACGGGTCAATGGATCGTTATGGAAATGACATTGAAGATCCCTGAAGAACTCGCCAGCCGGTTACGTCCCCTAGAGGACGAGTTGCCGCGAATTCTAGAATTGGGCTTGCGTGAATTCCAGACGGCCGGGCAGCCAGGTTTTGCGGGCTTGGCCGACGTCATTGAGCGATTGGCCGATCTGCCGATCCCGGAAGAGGTCTTGGCGCTTGGCCCTTCGGCGGCTCTACATGCACGCATCACCGGCTTGCTTGAAACGAACCGGGCGGAGGGTTTGACCTCAGACGAAGAGCGCGAATGGGCGCACTACGAGTATTTGGAACACATCGTCCGGCTGGCCAAAGCCAGCGCCGCTTTGAAGCTGAGAGCGGCCTGAGCCCGCTATGACACCCTTAACTTGCGTTGCTTTATCGATCACTAAATCCGCAGTCAAGTGATATGAGATCTATTAATCGCTGCATTTGAGTATCAAAAGTAGCTGGGTCGGTTAGATCCAAGTAAGCAAACATGGCTAAGCGCGTTGGCAGAAGGCATTTTTCCACAAGCACGGGCACGATGCGCTGTGCACGCCCAATCGGGTCTTGGACTTGAATCAGCATCGCTTCATAATTCGTCCACTCGCTGTCCACCCAATTAGGTGTGAGTATCAATAGGACCTTTCTGCTTTGCTTAGCCGCTTCTTCCATATTCACTAGGCTTGGCACACCAATCTTGAAGTCCCGAAAATCTATGCATACTCTCAATTCTTTCTGTTCAAGTGAGGGTAGCAACTTCTCGCGCACCCAACCAATATCTTTACTGCTATAACTGATAAACACATCGTATTGAAACTCGTCTCCTGAAGACTGGGGAGTCTCGAGTAGTACATTGGCCTCTGCCAACGCACGCTCATAAACCCGGTTGCGAATTTGACTGGGCCTCTCCGAATTGGCTTTGATAATCCCGAGTACACTTGCCAGCCGGAAGTGATTTTCATTGAAGCTAGGGTGCAGTCTTTCAGTAGCCAAGCGTCTTACACTATCTAATAGTTCAGGGGATGTCAGAAGCTCTTTCATTCGACTAAGATGACGCGGTTCCTCCGTGAGAAATCGCTCGACATAAGTGTCGATGACTTTACCTAGTTGAGAAGGTGGGAGTGAGCCGGCTTGGTTAGCAAGTCGGAAGAATAACCACTGGCTTAAGAAGGGCTGGCCATCCGTCCAATAGAAGACGCGCTCAGCGGCTGCATCAATCACATCGTTCGCAGCATCGAGGTGGCTTGCGAGTTGCCGGATCTGCGATTTGTCAAAATCATTTAGCGGGATTCGGAAATCTATGTTGAACCCTGAAACGGTCGGATCTTTGATTAGGCTTACGGGATCAAAGGCGCCAGCTATGATAAAGTTGATATATTGATAAAAGGGTTTGCTCTGCCGGGAATTATAAACGCTGCGAATGATGGTGAAGAAATCAGTTGACCAGTCCGGCGGCATAGCGCCAACCTCATCAAGAACAATGACTACTTTGTGAGACTTGGCCATGGCAGTCTTTGCGACATCGGTCAAAAAGTCCTCCCACGAATCGCTCCCCGCAGGTATCTTTTGACGCCGATTGCCATGACGGAAAGGCAAAGGCAAATCGCTTAAGATCCGTTGGCCAAGTGCCCTGTACCAAGTCTCCGCCGAGCCATTATTTGAACTAAGATTCATTAGGTCGACCACAGCGAAGGAATATCCAAAACCAACGAATTCACCCATAAGCTTATTGATAAGGCTGGTCTTGCCCTGCTGCCGCCCTTCGATCAGGGTTATGTATTGCATTTGTTGCAGGCAATCTGATGCAAGGGTATCCGCTTCACGTCGTACGTATGCAGGCAAGCTGGGTTCTAAAGGGCCACCGGCTTTAAAGAGATTGCGGCTCATCTTAATCGCTCCGTTTTCTCGTAGTCCTCAACCAAAACGTCGAGCATATCTTCTATGATTTTTGTTTTGCTCAGTACCCGAGGGAAAGATTCGACGGCGAATTGGTATCCAACCTGTGAACGCTTCAAGATAAAACGCAGATTAGTAAGGCGATCCAAGGCCCCTCTGGTTTCGGTCACCGTCGGTGCGATTTGAGCCCGCTCAAGTAATAGCTTGCGAATCGCGTCCAACTGATACGCTTTTGCCGATCCATTGAACCGGGCGCCTAGGCGCTGCAGAAATGAAGAATGCCGGGCTATCGCCGTCTGCGCCATCAGCAAGGTGATGATTCGCTCCAGGGCAGTAGCTTGATCCCAGTAGGTTTGCAGGAAATCTTCCTCTTGAAATGCCGGGGCGTCAGTAACCAAATTGATGTCGTCAAGCGCAATTGATCGAGTGCCGGAATCATTTAGCTGATCGATCAGACGGCTGCACAATCGCTGAATGATATTGGGATGACCCGATGTAAAATCATAAATTCGGCGAACGATTGCCGGCCCATCCGCTAATTGAATATAGAGGTCATTCATGGGCGCAGTGACTAATTCTTCAACGGCACTGGGATCAAGGGGGCCGAGTCGAAGCTGATTAGCAAAATTGAAGAGCGGGCCGCTTGCATCTTCCATCGCGTTCCGCATCGTGCTTTCCCCGCTGAAGACGACTTGCATTCTCCTGGCATTCGATAGCGACCGGAGCGCATTGAAAATCGGCCATCCGCCGGCGCGCTCCGCTGGGATTAATTTATCGGTTTCATCCAGCAAAAGGACTAAGGGCTTGTCATTTGGCGGCGAATCCAGCAACTGGCTGAAAGTGGGTGGTGCATTGCTGGGCGGTTCGGGCTGCCAGTTGCTGATCTTCGCACTGAGGAAGCTGTCGCTGGTGTGGTGTGTGGCGCAGTCATGAAGCACCGTCCTGAAGCCGGCGACAGGCAATCGCGTGCGGTGCAGACGGTCAAGCAGCGATGACTTGCCGAAACGGCGACCGCTGATTACAGCGTATGAAGTTGTCGTTGCATGCTCGGTAATCTCACGCAACTCAAGTTCTCTGCCGAAAAAGGCATGGTCGGGCGTCACGCCCTTCACATTAAACGGGGACACAGCGCGAAGATTCACTTGGGAGAGCACAAACTGGCGAAGCGCTTTCGTCGGTTCATCGGCCAGCAGGACTCCTCGCAGACTGTCCAAGTTGATGATTAACAGATCGCATGCGTAAGGCCGGGAGAGCTTGCTTTGGATCAGCCTTTTTGATGCCTCAAGGGAATCGGCATGGCCGAAAAAGAACAACAGGGCGACGCGCATTTTGCGGCCGGCGAACTGGCTGATCAAGTATCGCAGTTCATCCAGGTGCGTCAGTTCAATTGTCGGCTCCTGATGGAAAATCAAAAGTAAATCGTTTGACAATTGGCTATTGGTGAATATGACCGACGTATCGAGATTGGTGATCCGGTAACCCACGGCCGTGCGGGCGGGCTGGAGCAGTTTGCAGCCTAGTCGTTTGCAGAGAGACTCTGTCAGGGTATCGATGTTTTGTTCCAGCAGCCCCCTATCCCCTGTCTGAATGGCCTGCGCCGCATTATCCCAGCTTTTCCTGGCCGAATCCCAGAGAATTAATTTCAGAGCCTCCAGGCCCTGCGTATAGCAAATGCCGTTGAAACGCTGTGTTTTCGCATGCCAGAATTGGCTTATTGGAGCGGCGTGCGGCATGTTCGCCTGATCACTTTCCTCCTGCTGTCCTTTATGACGCCCGCCGAGTCTTACGAACACTTCCTCTTGGTGGCCCTCTGCGGTCGTCCGCAAGACCCGTACGAGCGGGAGTTTTTCGGAAGCGCCAGGAGCCTGATGAATGAGAATCTTCAAATCCTTCGAGAAGAGTTTACGAAAAAGATCATCAAGCTCATCCGCCAACTCAGCATTTGAAATGCTCGACTTGTCTACGAAGTGGCTCTTCAAGAGCGATTTAGCAAGTTTGTTTATTGTCAGTCCTTCCGCGAATTCCACCCCTAAAGAGAAATTGATCGCGACATACTCTTGGAAAGCCTTGTCGATAACCGTCAGCAATCTCTGAATCCCTTCCTGTTTGGCCACGAAGTCGATCGCTACAGGTAAACCATCGAAGGCAGGCGACAATGCGGATCGTACACTTTCAAAGGTCGCAAATCCGGTCATTACGATCGTAGGTATATGAGGGCCAAGTTCTCGCGCCAGCAGCAGGCCGCTTATATCTTTTTCGTCCGTGTCATTAGTGAGCCGTAAATCAGTCACTATAAGATGGACCACCGCATGTTCCACAATTCTCCGAACCCCATCCGGTGATGAGGCTGGAAGGACGAGATAGCCTGCGCGTTCAAGTGATTCTTTCCGCGTACTTAGGAGCTCAGGAGAGTTGTCTGCAAAAAGAATAGTCCCTTTCTTAGACATAACAGTCACTACGGTCATTCGTGCGCCACGGTCATTGCTGCGCCAAGGGCAAGTAGATGGCGAACGCGGTGCCATCCTGGCCGGTGTTCACTAGTTTTACGCGACCGCCGTACGCGGAGACAATCTGTTGGGCCATAAGCAGCCCCACCCCAAGGCATCCGTCCACATCGTTATCCTTGATCGGCTCGAGGAATAATTTCGGTATGACATCCGGCGGTACACCTTTGCCTGTGTCGGTTGTCTCAATCACTGCAAAACTGTCTTGCTGTCTGGTGGCGATCGTGAGAGTCTTGCTGGGCGAGTTCCGCATGGCCCTGTTAGCGTTATCCAGCAGTATGTCCAGGGTGCGAAAAAACCACGCTGGGTCCACGTTCACCTGCGCGTCCTCAGGAAGCTTGAGCCTGAACCTGACGTCAACCGACTTATAGGCGGCCGGGTCGTAGTCTTTGGATTGGGTGATGCGGTCACGCAGCAAGGCGTTGACCGGCTGGGGGGAGGCGTTTTCCGGCGAGAGTTCAGTGGTATCGTATCCATCGAGTATGCGACTCGCACGTCCATCAATGATGCTCAGCCCTGCTTCTATCTTTTTTGGGGCCGCAGGGCCGAGCAGGCCGCGAATCTCTGTCACATAGTCCTTGATCAGCATCGCATCATTTAGAATCGCATGTCGCCAGTGGCTGCCGGTCATGCCCATCCAGGTGATGGCGTTGCTCGCCATCAGTTCTGTCCTTGTCTTGAGGCTCTGGATGCCGATCACCGCTAGCTCCGCCAGCAACCTCAACATCTCCTGGTCATACTCATCGAAGCTGCCGACTTCGTCGCTCTCCACGCCCAGCACGCCAATGCACCTGCCTTCGACGTCGATCATCGGCATCGCCAACTCCGACCGCGTCTCCCGGCTGTATTCACGGTAATCGCCACTTTCTCCTCTGAGGTCGTCGACGTTGTCGACCAGTTGGGGATTCTTTCTCAATAAACCCCGCCCTGTGACGCCTAGCTCTTTTCCGGCGATCTCCTCACTGACTCGCCACCCCATCCCGATCTTGATATATCCGCTACTGGATTCTTCCGGATAGATGCTTTCAAACAGGAGCTGCTGGGTGTGTTCATCATACAACTGGATAGTACCGAGGACGACGCGGCGGTTTCTCCGGCGATTAATGCATGAGACCGCGTGTTTGAGGATGATGTCGAGAATTGTCTTGCGTTCCGCCGCCACAGTCAAAGTCGTTATAGCTTTGCTAGCCTCAAGTACGGACTTGAGGTTCTCGTAGTGCGGCTCAATCTCCTCATACCGCGCACTGCTGATCGCTGTCGCCAGGAAATTTGCCACCATACTGAGCAGTCTTTCGTCCGAACCAGTGAACCGCCTGAGCCGCTTCGTATGGGCGAGCATCGCCCCGACGATTTTGTCGCCCTTGATGATTGGGGCGCTGATGCCGGACCTGATGTTATATTCGGCTACTATGTCTGGCACCGTAAAGCGGCTTTCGGTGGTATAGTCGTAAACCCGTGCAGGCGCCTTGCTTTCGATGGTGTATCCAGTTTGCGTGCCCAGACCACGCCCTAGCGTGAAGTCTCCGACCATAGATTTGGGCCACCCGTGGGCCGCTCTGACTACTAATCTGTTATTGTCATCCTGCTCGACAATACTGCAGAACTCCGTTCCGAGAACGGTCGCCGCTGCGGCCACAACCGTCTCCATTATTCCTTCCAGGTTTCCCCTGCCCAGGTTCTCGAGTACGGTCTGGGTCAGGGCTACTAGCGAGTTTTGCGCCTTAAGTCTGGCCTCTTGTTCGTTGAATAGCTGGGTGTAGTGGATCGCCACCACGGCGTAGTTGGCAAATAGTTCCAGGTTGCCCAGGTCGTTAGAAGTAATGGTATGGAGCGTGCGGTAGTTGACGAACATGACGCCCACCCTCTGAGCCCCCGCCTTTAAGGGAATTGCCACGCAAGACTTTATCTGCTCGTCTATCGCAAACCGCTTGCCGCTGAAAAGCGGGTCATCGGCAACATTGTTAATGACGCACGGCTTATCTATACCCAGCATCATATGGACAATGGAACCGGTCAGCCTCTCTTCGGAGACGTCGACGCGGTCAGGGTATTGCACTCCGATCATGGTTGGCGGGTGATGAAAACTGAGCGAGCCTTCGTCATACGTAAACAGAACGACCGCGTCAGAGCGCAGCACCTGCTGGGTTCCCTTGACTATAGAGTCCAAGGTCATCTCGCGGTCGCCCAGCACCATGAATTTAGCGACGACGGCCGCCGTCTCTTTCGTCTGTGAAAATTGACCGAACAGGCGATCATTCGTCACCGCCAACGCAGCCTGGTCTGCAAATGCCTGAGCCGTGGTTTCATCCTTATTCTCGAAGCCCCCAGCTCGGTCGCTATTGGCGTCAAGCAAGCGCGCTCTTTCTCGAAGCTCTCTACATTCGGATTCGAGCTCGGCAATGCGGAGCTCCAATTCTTTCTCCCGTTCACTCATCCAGATTCCCTATCGCTATTGGGTGAATCTTGCCAAGCCTCGATGCTTTTGTTGTTGAGCGCTGTTGGCATTGCCAGCCATGATTGATCAAAAGCAGATACAGGCTATAACGAACGTCTAAAACATACTCCCAATCCCTCTCGCTTTCAACAGGTTGACCATCGCAAATCGATTCGCCCATTGTGCCGCGGCGGGAAGATGGTAAGGGAATTGTTAGGCGATTGTTACCTCATCACTGCCGGGCTCTTCTTATAATGATCGCAGGAGGTGAATGACGAATATGGAGTAGAGATTGGAGGCACTGCAATTCGATACTCAAGTTGGTATCGGCTGTCCAGTGGGACAGATTAACGCGTAGCCGTATAACTACGCATGGCTAAAACCGCTCGAAACAGGGTTATTCCTGTAGGAGGAAATGTAAAATGAAGAATCTCACAATCGCACTTTTCCTGGCTTGCCTTCTCGGCATTCCAACTGCAAAGGCCGCCGCATACGTTGACACTGGCTCCTCGAATATGAAAGCGGAAAAGGTTTCAACGGATAAGCCGTCTCAAATTGAGAACGGCTTTGCCACCGTGCGTAGTGACTTTCCTTGCAATGCTGATCGCAACACCGCCAAGGACAAGAACGTGAAACAAGAAGAGAAGGCAGCAAACGCGAAAGATAACAAACAGCTTGCCGAAAAGAACGGGAAAACAAACAAGGGCAAGGCAATAGGATTTGTCGCCTCTGCCAAGGATCCAACACATGAAGGTTGGGCTAACAACAAGGACAAATCCGGAGAAAAAGCCGATAAGTTGTACCGCCCGTCCGAACCTGTTGGAGACAACTTGCCAGACGACATGGCAAAAGCTTGCTGGATCAAACCAGGTATGCGTAGCGACAAGAATGGAAACTTGGCAGCACAGAGTGCCACCGATTCGAATGGTCATCAAGCATTCCTGGGGGTCAAGAATGACTCTAAGGTGAAAGAACTCGGGGATGAAAAGCTGAAACAGACCGATAAACTCACCGCCTCTGTCAAGGATCCAAAAGTTGATGAGCAGGCGTACAACAAGGACAAAGTCGAAGACAAATCCGATAGGAACACTGAATTCACAGCGAAAGAAATGAGTAAACACAACCTGAAACAGGGCGCCAGCTTCATTGTTGACAAGGATCAAGACAAACACGGGTAAGAAATTGACCAATAGGTCAGCTTCTCCAAGGCGGTAGGCTCAAAAGGCTTGCCGCCTTTCTTTTATCCCGGGGCATACCTTGCGGCTTCGGTTGTTTGAGACGTCGAAGCCGCCGAGCCTCCTTTTGACAAACCTTCTAGCGTCTGCGTGGCTTCGTTAGCGGATCATAAGGCTTGTACAGACTGTCGTGTTGAAGGCGAGGGGATCGTGAAATAACATGCTGGACGGATGCATCAACCGGCCCACTCCATCATCTCCGCTTCGATCAAGACGTCACTGACTCGTGCTCCGCTATATGAATTCCCCGGTCGGCTAAAGCGGCAATGAACAAGTCTGAAGGCACACACCTCTCTTGGGGAATAGCGCCCTTTCCTCGAATATCTCCGCGGCACATCATCTGAGCAATTATGGAAGCCGGGAAAGCCGTCGTGCGCGTCATGGCGCTCAAACTAGTCCCTTCGTCATAGTAGTCAATAATACGATAGGTAAGCGTCTGATGCTCCCCCGCGATGATTCCTTGGAACCCTATGTGGACGAGCACGACGTCAGGCCCCTCGATCGGCAATCGCCGGAGCAACAGCTCTTCAAGCATCGAACGCGGAGCGAGTGCGGCGCCGGCAACCGACAGTGGCTCATTGCTGGTCAGGCCCAGTTCGATCAGGAGCCTGAACTGCTCACAATGGCCGGGGTAGCGGATCGTCTTATAGTCAAGATCACGTACACGCCCGAGAAAGCTCTCTGGCAAGGAGGAGGCCCCGCCGGACGTTTGAAAAGCCTCCATTGTCCCGAAAGGGGGAAACTCAAGAAGCTCCAAGTCGCTCATTGCCTCGACCTCCGTTACCTGACCGGCGCGGATAACTCGGGCCGGCTCGACGTATTCGTTGATCAGGCCTTCGACGGAGAAAACGATCTGGTACTTGAGTGGGCCTGTGGGTCGTTGCGGCAAGCCCCCCACTCTGATGTGAATGGACTCCAGGCTTTCGAAGCGGGCCGCTCCGTGCGCGGCCAGGACCGACACCATGCCCGGCGCCAGGCCGCAGTCAGGGATGATATTTATTCCCGCCTGGCGAGCCTGCTCGTCCAAGGCGAATTCCGCCTCCACGACTTTGTTATTGCCGCCGAGGTCACAGAAGTTGGTCCCTGCCTCGATGGCCGCCCGCGCAAGAAGCAGGTTGTGCTTATACACCACACAACTGATTGCTGCGTCATGGCCGCTCATCAAGTCAACTACCCTCGAGTAGTCGAGCACGTCGACCGCCGCGGCCGATACCTTTGAGTTGTTGACGCTGGCGACGACTCTTGCGGCATTGTCCAGAGATAAATCGGCGACTGTAACCTCGTGCACCTCAACACTGCGGGCCAGGTCATAAGCCGCACCACGCCCCATCCGACCGGCGCCCAAGACTAGTATTTTCATTTGAGAGCCCTTCTCGAAGTGTAAAGGATCTAATTCCCCATCCCTCAGTCTGATCGGGTTTTACCGTAGGTCAAGAGTTAGTTGTCAGAGGGCGCGGAGGTCATTGGTACGGGCGCCACCGCTCTACAACCAGAGCCTGCGCTTTTCACTCCTTCCCAGACCTCAGGCGATACCCGCCCCCGGATTCCGTCTGTAGGTAGTACGGATGGTTTGGGTCGTGCTCAATTTTCTCGCGCAGGCGTCGGATGGCGGTATTCAGTTTGCCGATCTGACTCTCGTCCCTTTCCCTGTAAATCTCCTCAAAGACGTTCTCGATGATGTCGCGCCGCGTGCAGAGTTGATTGCGCCGCTGGTATAGATATTTCAACAAATCGTAGCTTTGTCCGCGCAAAGGGACACGCACGTTGTTTACCCAAACGGCGTAAGCCGCTTCGTCTACGCTGATTCCGGCCGGCGCACCAGCGCTCGCTCCGAGCCCGGGGCCGCTGCGGCCGAGCCTTTCGCCGACTACAGAAACGCTGATCAGTGTATGCATCAGACGTGCGAGCTCATTTCGCATCAGCCGGAACTCAAGGCTGAAATCAACAAGCCGCCTTGTCGCGTGGCAGAGTATCCCCCAGTGATAGGCGGAGGGGTCCTTACCGACTGTGTTCAAGGCTATCCGGCGGAGAACTTGGATCGTCCTTGCCGGTCTTCTTAGGGAAGGCTCAATGTCGCTGAGATCGAATCTGCTGAAATCGCCGACTACCAAGCACTGCTCGAACTCAAGCAGCCACCTGAGGTTGGTGGTTTCGACCCAGTCGAACCTGATCGCTGCCTCAATTGCCCCATAGTCCCAAAACTGCGGGGCGAGTCCGGCGCCGGCGAAATCCGTCAGCCATGCCTGGCCGCTTTTATCGACCAGTACGTTATCGCCTGAAAGCAATCCCGGCGTCTTTGCCGTCGGTGCCAAAAAATCTGTTTCACATAGGCTGGAGAGTCGCATGACAGGGGACGGAAAGGCAAATGATTGCTCGCCGAACTGGACCTCCAAGATCTCTCGGCTAAGCCGGATCCTTGCCCCCAGAGCGGGAGCCTGGTGTACGAGCGATTGCACCCGCTTTTCAAGGTTCGCCTCGCTTATGCGCTCCTGGCTCAGGCCGAGCCGCTCGCAATAAGCTTGCCCATAACTCCTCGGCGCCTCGGTCACAGGTATCACTCGCTGCCACATGAGCAAGGTTTTCTGAAAGAGGTTCTCAAGAGCATTGTGGAGCGTTTTGTCCGCACTGCCGCGATAAAGCTCCGCAAGCGGGTGGAGGCTTTCCACATCGGCGCCAGCCAGGATGTAAGCATTGGCTCCGAAGTGAGTAGTAGACGCAGTTTTGTAGATTACCGTGCTGGCGCCTTCTGGGGACTTCGGTGCGAACTCCTGATAGCGGCTCGCTTCCTGTTGAATGCGTGCGCGATCGCCGCACACGACGATGAAGGATTGAGGCACGCTCTGTTCGGCGAAGGCATACACCGGTAGGGCGACTCTGCCTTCGCGCGTCCACAGCAGGCGCCCGAGCCTAATCTGGATCATATCGTAGAAAAGCGACCGAAATAGATCCTCAAGTTCCCCGGCGCGGCTCATCGTCTGGTCCGCCTCCATTTCGCCATCGATGAGACTGACTATCTGTAGGAAGTTCGGCGAGTTCGCCTCGCCCTGCTGAAAGACGAGGTTCCAGTTGATCCGCACGTGCAAGGCAAAAGCATTCTCTATTGCTTTCGTCAGGGCTTTCATTCCCTCCTGCTTAGCCACGAAATCGACCGCCGCCGGCAATTCGTCCAAGGCGTGGCCGAGTGCTTGGCGTACGGCCTCGTAAGTCGCGTACTTCGTCAGCATCACCTTAGGCACGTGGCGGAACACTTCTTTCGTGGCCAGCGTCAACCCGCTGACATCCCTTTCATCCTCGTCATTGACCAGGCGAATATCGATGATTGCGAGATGCACGCGGCTTTCGCTCAGCAGGCGCTGGGCTTCCTCCAGAGAGCGCGCCTTTAAGACTTTATAACCAGCTTTTTCCAGAGCCTCAGCCCGCGTATCAAGAAAATCCGGACTGTTATCGGCGAAAAGGACTTGCTTCATTTGAATCACTCCGACCCGTCTTCCGTCTTTTTGCTCCTGCCCGGCCTCTCTACGCGCGATGATCTCTTGAAGTTACCCGTCGCCTTCATCCAGCCCTGAGTCGTCGTCTCGATGACTCTCGTCACGGCAGCTTCTTTGCCTTTGGGATCGCAAAGCTCGCCGCAGGCGGACAAGAGATTCTCGAGCCTTTTCGACTGGAGCAGTTCCTCATGGTACTTGTCGACCCTGCGGTACGCTGCGTCCAGCCTGGCGAAAAACAGGAGGGTAACAGCCTCGATGATTATACCGCCTACGGCGCTGACCACGCCGGTTTTCTGATCGCCCCGTAAGGCGAGCACCGCCCCGAGCATGATAACGATGGCCCCCGCAACCGAGATGCCCATGCAGACCCGGTAGTGAGTTCGGGCCTCGTTCCTGGCCTGCGCATAATCTTCATTTAACTGCTTGGTGATGGCATCCTGCGTTGACCGGAACCACAGGTTCATGACATGTAGCGCCTTGCGCACCGCGCGCAACAACGCTTCAAGCCCTTCCGCCTTGTCCACGAAATCGACGGCTGGGGGCAACCCGTCGGTCGAGGCAGTCAGCGCCTCGCGCACCGCGCCATGTGTCGGGAATTTGGTCAGGATGATCTTCGGGATGTTCGGGTCAGTGCTTTTCGCCAGCATCAAGCCGCTCGTATCCCGTTCGTCGTTGTCGTCCTCCAGTCTCAAGTCGAGGATCGCCAAATCAATTCCACCCTTTTCTAGTAGCCTGCGCGCCTCGGTGAGGCTGGCGGCGGGGAATACGTCATAGCCCTCTTTTTTCAGGAACTCTGATCGCTCCCTCAATGCAGTGCCAATGTTATCAGCCAGCAGTATCTTTTTCGCCATGATGATCTTAGTGCCTCCTTCATTCCGCTCACCTCGGCCAAGGCAAAACCGGTATTTTCAGAGCCGCAGTCACCGAAGACTCCAGTTCCTTCGCGTCAATCGAGCGATAGATATAGTCAGTCGCGCCTGATCTGAATGCTTCTCGCGCCCGCTGCCATGTGAGCGATGCTGTTGCGACTATAACCCGGGCGTCGGGCCGTTGTGCTCGAATCCTGCTCGTCAGCAGCCCGAAGTCAGCGACCGATACCGCATCTATGAATATGGCTGCATAATCATTCTCGATGACCAGATTCATAGCGGTAGCCTCTTCGGCAATCAGCAACGGTCCCATCGGCGTAAGACTCTGCTCTAGGACCTGCGCCCAAAAATCCTCTTCCCCACTGATCAGCAGAAAGGGCCTATTTGACGGAGGCATTCGGTTACCTTTCAACTCCTGAACAGCGGTAGAAGAATGACCATCTTAGTCCCCGAGTCCGATTCTCCCAGCCTGATCTGCCCATCGTATGCTTCGACAATCGCGGCGGCCAACAAGAGTCCCACCCCAAGACTTCCCTCCTCATCGCCATCCTTGATCTGCTCAACGAATAATTTCGACCGAACAAGCTCCGGGATACCTTTACCTGTGTCGGTTATTTCAATCACGGCGAAACCGCCTTCCTCCCGAGTGGCTATCGTCAGAATCTTGTAGGGCGAGTCCTGCATTGCTCTGTTGGCGTTGTCCAGCAGTATATCGAGGGTGCGGAAAAACCACGTCGGGTCTACCTTCACCTGCGCGTCCTCTGGCAGCTCAAGGCTGAAGAGGATCTCAACAGACTCATAGCGTTTCGCGGCGTCTTTCGATTTATTGATGCGGTCCAGCAGCAGCGCATTGACTGACTGGGGGGTAGCTTTTTCCGGCGAGAGTTCAGTGGTGTCGTATCCATTGATTATGCAATTAGCATGTTCCTCAATGAGATTCAGCTCTGTCCCTACTTTCCTTAAGGGCGCAGGGCCGAGCTCACCACGAATCACTGTCACCTGGTCATTGATCAGTATCGCGTCCTCTAGAATCTTATGACGCCAGTAGCTGCCGGTCATGTGCGTCCAGACGATGGCGTTGCTCGCCATCAATTTCGTCATGGTCTGTAAGCTCTGGATGCCGATCACCGCTAGCTCCGCCAACAGTCTCAACATCTCCTTGTCATACTCATCGAAGCTGCCGACTTCGTCGCTCTCCACGTCCAGCACGCCAAGGCGCCTACCGTCGTTGTCAATCATCGGCATCGCCAACTCCGACCGCGTCTCAGGGTTGTACTCACGGTAATCAACCTCGTTGCGGACGTCGCGGACGTGTTGCGGCTCCTTAGTCAATATCGCGCGCCCAGTGACGCCAAGCTTTTCTCCGGCGGTCTCTTCGCTGACTCGCCACCCCGTGTTGATATAACGTTCACTGGATTCTTCCGGGTAGATGCTTTCGAACACGAGTTGCTGGATCCGCTCATCATATAGCTGAATGGTGCCGAGGACGACGTTGCGGTTTCTCCGCCGTTTGATGCACTTCACCGCCTCTCGCAAGATGCAGTCAAGGATCGGCTTACGTTCCATCTGCACACTCAAAGTCGTTATAGCTTTGCTGGCCTCGTAGACTGACCTGAGGTTTTCGTAGTGCAGGTCCATCTCCTCATATCGCGCACTGCTGATCACCGTCGCCAGGAAATTTGCTACTTGGCTGAGCAGTCTTTCATGCGAACCAGTGAACCGCCTGAGCCGCTTCGTGTGGGCGAGCATCGCCCCAACGATCTTGTCGCCCTTGATCATTGGGGCGCTGATGCCGGACCTGATGTCATATTCGGCTACCGCCTCCGGCACAGTAAAGCGGATTTCCGTGGCATAGTCGTAAACCCGGACAGGCGCTTTCTCTTGGATGGTGTATCCGGTTTGCGAACCCAGACCACGCTCTAGCGTTAAGTCGCCTACCATAGATTTGGGCCACCCGTGGGCCGCTCTGACTACCAATCTGCTATTGTCATCCTGCTGGACAATACTGCAGAACTCTGTTTCGAGAACAATCGCCGCAGCGGCCACGACCTTTTCCATTATCCCCTCTAACTCTCCGCCCTCCAGACTCTCCAGTACGGTCTGGGTGAGGGCGAAGAGCGCGTTATTCTCCTCCAGTCTGGCTTGTTGCTGCTTGAATAGTTGGGCTTGGCGGATTGCAACGGCGGCGTAGTTTGCGAATAATTCCAGGTTGCCGAGGTCGTTCGAAGTAATGAGATGAGGCGTCCGGTAGTTGACGAACATGACGCCCACTCTTTCGGTCCCGGCCCTTAAGGGGATCGCCACGCACGACCTTATTTGCTCGTCTATCGCGAAGCGCTTGCCTCTGAAGAGCGGATCATCGGCGACATTGTTAACGACGCAAGGCTCATCTAGACCCAGCATCATATGGACAATGGAACCGGTCAGCCTCTCTTCGGAGACGCCGGCCCGGCCAGGGTATTGCACCCCGATCATGGTTGGCGGGTGATGAAAACTGAGGGAGCCTTCGTCATACGTAAACAGTACCACCGCGTCAGAGCCCAGCACCTCCTTGGTTCCCTTGACTATAGAGTCCAAGGTCATCTCGCGGTCACCCAGCACCATCATCTTGGCCACGCCTTCCGCTGCCCGCTTGGCCCTCGTGAATTGGTCGAGCAAGTTTGCTTTGGTGAGGGCCCGGGCTACGTGGTCGGCGATACCGGAAGCCAAGTCAACCTTTTGCTGATCAAATATGACTTCGGCGTCGTCGGCGAGGCCGCCGATGATCAGCAGCCCGACGATCTTCTTGTCAATCTTGACTGGCACGGAGATGATCGCCTGGATCGGCTCTTGCAGTCCCAGCCGCCTGGTGAGCTTTTCCAAGTTGCCGGCCACCTGCTCGTCATTCTGGTTGAGCACCGCTGGGTCGCCCTTCTCAAGCCGCTCACGCAACCCCGGCCACTCATCAATAGGGGTCTGCCCGTCTTTCAGCGGGCTCCATTTGGAATCGTCATCGGGCTGCTTCTTATACCAGGCGGCTTTGACAGTGAGATATTTCTCGTCCTCGTCTATTAGCAATATTCGGCAGAAGGTGCTCGAAAGCAGCGACACCATAATCTCCGCCAAGCCCTGCAACCCCTCGTTCAGGTTTTTTTCCGCCTGAGCGATAAAGTTGAAGGCGGTGAGCAGCAGGTTCAAGTTATGTTCAGCCTGTTTGGCCATTTGTCTATACCCTGATAGCTCATCACCGGAGCGGGTTCAATGCCGCGCCGGCTCGCTGTTATCTCGTGGCGGTCAGCCGCGTTGCCGCTCCAACTCGACCGTTCAACAAATAGTGGGTGCCGCAACGACAACGCGAAAGCACCGCTTCAATCTCGGCGCGCAACTCGCCCCAGCTACCGCGTTGGTGTCTGATCACGCGCCACTGTAGCCCTGCTAGGCAGGATACGCAACGGTCCAAATCGAACGGCTGACAATCACCTTACAATAGTATTACCGTTTCGCTACGCGCTTGCTCCATCCGTCCTCGGCTCACCGGCGACAAAGTCGTTGAGAAGCTCAATTGCCTTTGACGGACTCCGCTTCGAGAGGCAAGCTTATCACCATAGTGGTGCCCGCGGGTCCAGTATTCTGGCAGCTAATATCACCGCCATAAACCTGCACAATAAGCCGGGCCATCAGAAGGCCCAGGCCGAGGTTTTTCGAATCCCCGAGGTGCTCGATGGGCTCGTGCAGGAGTTTCTTCCGCACGCCGAGCGGGATGCCTTTCCCTGTGTCGGTAATCTCGATATGGGCGGATTTATTCTTTCGACGGCTGCCAACGGTAAGCACTCTCTGATCACAATCCTTCATCGCTTCAGTCGCGTTATCAACAAGCACGTCCAGAGCGCGGCTAAGCCAGTCGGGATTGGCCCTCACCGCCGCCGTTCCTGGCAGGTCGAAATCGAAACGGAGGGTTACGCGTTTGTAAGCTCCAGGTTCCCACAACTGTCTCAATCTTTCACGCAACAGGGCATTGACGAGGACAGACCTGACGCTCTCTTCGGAAGAGAGCGGGGCCGTGATAGGGTGCTCCTGAATGAGCAACGCCATGTCGGAAATGCGGCCCAGCTTCTGTCTAACTTCGACAAGCGCCCGGTTATCCAGTGCTGCAGTGGCCAGTTCCACAAGGTCGTTTATGGTGATCGCGTAACCATGGATCGTGTGCCGCCAAGCGCTGCTCGTCATTCCCATCCAGGCGAGCGCAGTTCGAGCCTCCGCCAGAGTCTTGGTACTTCTTAGATCGTCGTACTGTTGAGCATTGCGAATGGCGATGACGGCCAACTCGGCCAGCCCTAGCAGCGTATTCTTATCCTCCTCGTCGAAAGCGTCCGGCTGATTGCTCTCCATGCCGAGGACCCCTATGACCTTCTCTTTATCAATCAATGGCGCAGTCAGGGCGGACCGGACCAGCGGGTCGAATTGAACATAGTCAGGATCTTTGCTTACGTCGTCAATGATCTGGGGAACCTTGGTCAACACGGTCCGACCCGATATGCCGATCCGTTCCCCGGCGTTTATCCTTTGCTTGAGGGGCCTGACCTCCCCAAGCCGCGCGCGCACCTCCGGATAATCTCGCGAGCAGCAGGCGCTTTCAAAGTGCAATTCGCCCGTCGGCTCGTCGTACAACTGAATAGTTCCGAAAGCTAAAGTCAATCCATTGCCGCCCGTGAGGCATTCGACGGCTTGCTCGACAATCCGGTCCAGCATCTGTTTCCGCCCCAACTCCAAGCCGGCCGTGATGGCCTTCGCAGCGTTGTAGAGGGCGTTGAGCGAGGCGCTGTGCCGCCTGATGGATTCATACTGCTGCAAGTTCTTAATGGCTGTGGCGGCCTGGTGCGTGACGATAGACAGTAGGGTGATCTCTGCCTGGGTAAAGCGGCGGGACGTCTTGTTATGCACAGACATCGCGCCGATCACCTCATCACCGGTGCTGATGGGGACGACCAACCCTGAGCAGAGCCCATTGGCGAGAACCTCACGGGGCGCGCGAAAGCGCCCGTCCTCGGCATAGTCCAAAATCGTCACTGGCTCGCCCGCGTGGATGGCATAATCCACATGAGCCCACTCGCCGCTGTCAAGGCTGGCAGGCCCGGTCTTCATTTCCCAGCCTATCGCCGCTGAAAAAAAGAGTTCCCCATCCCTGCCGCGTAAAATGACGTCGGCGCTATCGGCCCCGAGCAAATGCGCGGCAAGGCGCGTGGGAGGTTCCAGTATTTCATCTAGGCTGGCAGAATTGAGTAAGCCCTTCGACAGCCGTCCAAGCGTCTCCTGCGCATCGAGTTTTCGGGTCAGTTCCCTGAAAAGCTGGGCATTGCGGATGGCTACGGCGGCCTGGTTCGCAAAAAGCTCAGCGCTCGTGAGCTCATCCGTAGTGAAGCGATGCCTTTCACGGTAGTTGACGAACAGTACACCAACTCTTTGTTCAGCGGCCCGCAGGGGAATCGCCAGGCACGACTTGATCTCCTCATCTTTGGCGAACCGTGCTCCTTCAAAGAGGCGGTCGCTCCCTATCTTCTCGATGACATACGGCTCATTCCGTTGCAACATGGCGAAAACGAGAGAGTTCGGGATGTCCTTGTAGCCTGACACTCTTTCGGGATAGTTGACGCCCTTCATCACGGGCGGGCTCAGGCTGCCCGACGCTGAGTCGTAAACGTATAACACTGCTGCGTCGCAATCGACAAATTCAATGATACCTGTGGTTATCGAATCGAGGGTCGCATCAAGGTTATCGAGGGCCATCATCTTGGCCATCACTGTGCCGCCTTTTGAGCTTTCTTTACTTGGTCGAGCAGGCTAGCCTTCTTCAAAGAGAGCGCAGCATACTCGGCCAAGCCGTCTAAGGAAGGACCCTATTTTTTCCGAAGGTGTGGCTCTATGTGTAATTGACGTAAAGTACGCCTATGGGCTCCTCGTGCACCTTCAGCAACACTCCAGAAAGCTTCTTACGTTTATTCGCATCAGCAAATCACGAGTCCGGTCCCCAAGGAGGTCATCGTCCGGAAGGGAATTATCTGTGACGCCGAGCCACCCTTCTTTCAGCACTGTGAATTCCGTGCGCCATTGATTCTTCGGAGTTTTGAATGTCCGGTGTTCATCGTTTCTTCCTAGGGTGATTATATCGCGAGCCATTAGCCCATGACCTCACAATTGTCTTACAACTAGCCTACTGGCCCGCAAAGGCGAAATGTGTTTCTGTACCCGACCTGCTATTTCTTGAAGTCGAACGCAAGCTTTGAATTTGGTCTCTTCCAAGTCTAAGTACAGCGCCACATAAGAAAGTGTCCAGTTCCGAAAAGAGACCCGGTTCAATACAGCGAAGCCACAGGTCGTATCGGGAGCGGTATCGATCAGGTCTGTTCGCAACTGGACACTCTATTCTGTGGGGCTGTACTAAGCCGCTATACTCCATCAGAAGCTTGGCTGTTTTCACCCCGTTAGGTAGCAAAGGACTCGTTGGGGAGTTCAGGAATTACGTACTGCCCACTTCCCATCCCTTCGAGTATCTCAACGTACCGTCTCAATATCCTCTCAACCGTGTCCGGTTTGAAGAGATCGCTGTAATAGTGCGCGTTCACTTCGACGCCGTTTTTGTACTCGGTCATATATAGCACCAGCTCCAGCTTCGAGCTTTGGACGTGCTCGATGTGATACCAACGCGTATCCTGCAACATGCTTCGGTTCACGTCGCCGAAGGTCGTAAGGTTGAAGAAGCTTGTCATGATCTCGGGCCACGTGACCCCGACGGCCGCGCTCGTGAGCTCGATCGGATAGTACGCGTGGTCGAGAACCTCCAGCACCGTCTTATCAACGCGGTCGAGAAACGCTTCGACTGATTCCGAGGGATCGATCTTAGTCCTGACCATGACGGGATCCACCAGGAAGCCCACCGTGTCCTTGAGCGCTTCGTGGTAACGGTTCGCGCTCGGAATGCCGGTTACGACGTCGTCCTGGCCGGAGAGCTCGTACAGCAGCAGGTTGAAGCCAGCCAACAGCGCCATGAACAGAGTCTTCTTTTGTTGCTTCACGAAATCCCTAACCTGCTGCGTGACGTCTTCCGGAATGACGGCGTGGTATCCCGAACTCGGCCTCCCGATGCCGCTCGCCGTCTTCTCGAAATCATACGGAAGCACAAGGTCGGGCGGAGGCGGATCGAGCAAGCTCCGCCAAAACGTCTTGGCGGCATGAGCCCTCACCGGGTGAGCGAGCAATTCATTGTGCCAGATCGCGTAGTCTTTGAACTGCAATTGAACCGGCTCGAGATCGTTCGGCTTGCCGTCTCTATATAGCTCGTATAGGTGATTGAATTCCCTTCCGAGCGTATCCATCGACCAGCCATCCGACGCGATATGATGCATGGTGAAGAGGACGTCGAACTCATTCTCCCGGCACTTGATCAACTTGAACCTGTAGGGCGGAACTTCTTCCAGTTTGAAGGGAGTGTTGTGCTCGGCCGCCACCAGCTTATCGCGCTCGATCTGGCGTTGTTCCGGAGGAAGGTCAGACAGGTCGTGCGCTTCGAAATTAACCACCGCGGTTTTATCCACGAACTGGACGTAGCGGCCGTCCACCTTTCTGAAACAGGCTCGCATGTTGTCGTGCCGCTCAGTCAAAGTCGTCAGCACTCGTCTGACGGTTTCCACGTCCAACCGGTCGTTCAGCGTGAATCGCTGCGGAATGTTGAAGGCGAGATTCTCCGGCTCCTGCTCGTATAGATCCGTCACGCGGCGCTGCGAGACCGTGAGTTCGTAAAAGCTCCGTTCAGGCTGTCGCTCCAGCATCACGAGCGGAGAAGGCGCCGTCTCGTTTATCACTTCCACCAGATCGGAGATTGTATGCGTCTTCAAGACATGTTGGAGACCGAGCTTAACGCCAAATTCTTTGTGAACCAGCGTGATGAGTCTGATCGCCTTCATCGAGTGGCCGCCCACGTCAAAGAAATCGTCGTGGACGCCGACACTATCGACCCCGAGAACCTCTTTCCATATCTCGACCATCTTCATTTCTTGTTCGTTGCGAGGCGCGCCGGTCTCGCCGGTTGCGCTCGACACAGGCGCCGGCAAGAGCTTCCGGTCGACTTTGCCATTCCGAGTAAGCGGCAGCTTGTCGAGCACCATGAAAACCGACGGCCTCATATAGTCAGGAAGCCGTTGCTTGAGATGGCGCCACAACTCCTCCAGTCCACCGGCGGCGTTCTCTTCCCACACGACGTAACCCGCCAACCGTTTTCCGCCACCTATATCGTCGCGAACCAAAACCGCTGACTCTCTCACGCCCGGATATCGGCTGATCGCGGCCTCCACTTCGCCTAACTCGATTCGAAACCCTCGCAGCTTGACCTGATGGTCCACGCGGCCGAGGAATTCGACTTCTCCGTCTTTCAGATAGCGAGCCATGTCTCCCGTTCGATAAAGACGGCCGCCGGTTTCTTCTCCATATGGAGCAGGAGTGAATAGCGCCGAAGTCTGATCCGGGCTATCAAGGTAGCCACGCGCAAGTTGAACCCCGCCGATGTATAACTCTCCGGCCACTCCGATAGGCGTTGGCTCCATATTTCGATCCAGCACGTAGATACCGGTGTTCCCGATCGCGTGGCCGATGGGCACGATTCGCCTCGGATTATCAGCCGCGCACGGCCATAACGTCACGTGCATCGCGGTCTCGGTTGGTCCATAAACGTTGTGAAGATCGGCCGCCTGCGACCGATGGAAGTTCTCTATGAGATCCAGCGGCAACGCTTCCGCTCCACAAAACACCAGTCTCAAACTGTCACAAGGCTTCAGACCCTCTTCTTCCAATATCTGGAGCATCGACGGCACGACTTGAAGAATCGTGACTCGCTCTTCGGACATGAGTTGAATCATGTACGATGCGTCCATATGGCCGCCGGGACGAGCGATGACCAGCGCGCCCCCACTAACCAGCGGCAAGAAGAACTCCCATACCGACGGATCAAAACTGAACGACGTCTTCTGTATGAGCCGGTCGTCAGCACCACAGGAG
>JAHFUG010000006.1:0-11766 GCA_023265195.1 Blastocatellia bacterium
GAGTGGGGGGGTCGGAGTGGGGGGTTCGGAGTGGGGGGTTCGGAGTGGGGAGTTCGGAGTGCGTGAATATGCTTCCACCCCTGGAGTGCCTGAGTGAGAAACCGAAATCCCCACACCGGGCAACCGCTGAGAGTGAAAAACCGAAATCCCCCACACGGCAGTGTGCGGATAGTTCACGCTCAACCTACACGAGCAAGCCCGCCGCGGCCTCCCCAAATCCCACCCACGGCTGATTCGAACTGTGATCCGTTTATTACTTCTCGATAGCTTTCAACGGAGCGGTGATGGTTCCGCCGTCGCCTGCCTGCGCGGCGGCGGCCTTTGAATCCTGGTCGATTTCAAAGACATCCTTGTACTTGTCGCCCAAAGGTCCCACCAGAGCGCCGCGTTCTTCCTTCTCGAAGGTCAGCTTGCGATCCTCGGCCGAATAATCAACCTGAACCAGATCGCCCGTAACAACTTGTCCGGTTGCAACCAGGTTCGAGATCGGATAGACAAGGAATCTCTCTATCGACCTCTTTAGATGCCGGGCGCCGTATTTGTAGTCGATCCCTTCTTCCAGAAGAAAGGCCTTCGCCTCGTCACTGCAACTGAAGACGAACTTCTCGCCGGCGCTCTTCATGATCCGCTCCTGAACCATGCCTAACTCGAGGTCGAGAATCTGTTGAAGGTGATGCGCCTTCAGACTTCGAAATACCACGACCTTGTCGATCCGATTCATGAATTCCGGAGAGAATTTCCGCTTGGCTGCTTCCGACGCAGTCCGGTAGATCTTCTGATCCACTTCGTCGTCCACCAGCCTCTTGCTTCTGGCGGGCGCGAAGCCGATTGCGCCCGTGATCAACTCGCTCATTTCTTTCGCGCCAAGGTTCGAAGTCAAGAAAATCATGCAATGGGAGAAATCCACTCTGCGATTGTCTCCCAGCGTTAAGGTCGCTTTGTCTAGAATTCCGAGGAGCAATTGCCAGAGCGCGTCGGAGGCCTTTTCGATTTCGTCAAACAGCACGAACGTAAGCTTGTCCCGCTCAGTATGATATTTATCGAGGTTTTCCTGAGTCAGCATCGGCGAGGTTTCCCGGTGTCCAAGATAACCGGGAGGAGAGCCTATCAATTTGGCTATCTCGTGCGAGTGTTGAAACTCCGCGCAGTCGATCTTCACAACGGCTAGGGGGTCATCGAAGAGAACTTCGGCCGCCGCCTCCACCACGCGGGTCTTGCCCGAGCCAGTCGGTCCGAGAAACAACATCGTGCCAATGGGTCTGCCTGGATTTTGCATTCCGGCGAGAAATATTTGGAACAACTCCGAGATGCGTCTAACCGCCCTCTCCTGGCCAACGATTCGCGCGGTTAATTTGGATTCGAAGTCCTGGGCGCGCGGACTCTTCATCTCAGGGTTGAGGGGAACTCTTGAATGTGTCTGCTCGCTAATCTCTTCCACTTTCAAACTCCTCGCCTAAAACAGGGCCGAGTCTAACCCGCGATCACCGAAACGGGCGCGACAGTTCGTTCTGGTCTCCGATCCTGTATGGCAAACAACGTCGAACTATAGATGAAGAGAAACCTGGGAGCGTTGGATAACGCCGCTCTTCCGAGACTTGCACCTGATCCGCCAAGGCCAATTCGGGGGTTCCGACAGCGGTTGAAACTTATTTATGCCAACCACCCCGATTTGTCAAGCATAATCATGATCGCGCAATCACGGCTCCGGAGTCAAAGCTAAGTTTGATCCATTCCCCGCTAATCCGAGCCGCAATCGAAACGGTCAACCGATGAAACTCAATGTCACCGTGCACGGTCCCCGTGGGCACCGTCAATCAGCTCTGGCTGACGAATGAAGACGAATTCGGGCGTTCACAGTAGAAAAGCCCGCGCGTCAATTGCACAGGCTCTGATATCTCTGAGCGCATTGTAGGACTATTGACTCTGAACCCCGGCTCTTTTGGAAATGCCTTCGGTGGATTTGGCCGGAGCTATGACTCTCACTCGAACGGATCTGCGGCCGAATCTAATCGCCTCGGCGTAGGTCGCGCAGTAGATGTCAACCTTCTTTCCCTTTACCTTGCCTCCCGTGTCCAGAACCGTGTATATGCCGGTGTACGGGCCCGCTTCGAGATGAACGACTGTTCCTATGGGCAGCACCCGTGGATCCGCCGCCAGCACTCCAGGCCTGGTAAACTGCCCGGAAGCGGTCCGTCCCCGCAAACAGTACGCGCTCGCCTCGTAATCCTCCGCCTTGGCCCAAATACGTTCAGCCAAATGTTCCGACAGACTCTTATGCGTATTAAGCAAAGGTTCAATGCGGTTTGTCCGGCCGGCGTAAGCGGACTCTTCCACCGATTCCCTGGAATCGGCGCCAGCGTCCGTAAAACCCTCGCCGCTTGATATTGTCTTCGCGGACTGAGACGGGGCGCCGCCATCAGCAAACACCCCGGCGCATCCCGCAAATGAACCGCCGACGGTTATGGAGAGAGATAACGCTGTGAGTAGGCGGACCGCCGTTGTTCTTTTTGAGAAGTAGTATGTCATTGGGGCTAACCTGCTTCTTCTTTCGTGCCTGAATACCTGTAGAGCCAATCCTTCGAAAGGGCCCGTCAGTGGAATCGCGAACGCCGTACCAGGCTTGGAAAGGCGGGAGTATAGCACGTGGTTCAAGCAGAAATGCTGGCGAAACCGGCTCTGAGAACTGGTTTCCTGGTCTGTTGCGCCCATTACCCGCTTGTTGTGCACAAGTTCGAGGTATTTCTTGCGAAATTGTTCTAATTGTAACAAAGGGATTAAATGGCGCCGTGGCGCGGGGCGCAAACGCTTTTGGTCTCGACGCGTTTCTCGTTAATACGATCGACGGAACTGCGCCTTTCGCCGCGGTGGATTGAGCGCGTTTGAAGGATTGCGAGCCGCCTAGACGAGAAAAACCTCGAGGCCAGGATCAGGACGGAAATCACTGCGACTTGATGCGGGTCCAATGACGGTCGTAACCAGATACCGCCGGCCCTATGTCCTTGATGAACTCACACCGCTCCAGCGCCTCCCGGGGTGGGTAAATTGCTTCGTTGCTCAAGAGTTCGGGCCTAATCAAGGCTCGCGCTGCTTTGTTTGGTGATGAGTAAACTGTTTTGTTGGCGATTTCGGCCGCAACCTCGGGCTGCATTACGAAGTTGATGAATCTGTGCGCGAGCGCTGCGTCCCGCGCTCGCGAAGTTACGCAGAGGTTATCCACGGCGATGGTGCAGCCTTGCTTCGGTATCACGTAGGCGACTGACGGGTCCTCCAGCATAGCCTTGGCGATTTGGCCGCTGTAACCTTGCACAATCCACGCATCGCCTGACAGCAACAACTGGTCGAAACCGCCGCTGTCATACGCTCGGACCATCTGCTTCTGCCTGCTCAAAAGCGCCGCCGCCGCGGTGATCTCGCCTTCGTCAGTGCTGTTCAGCGATTTGCCTTCAAGCTTCAAGGCCGCCGCGAAGACCTCTCTTACGTCATCCAGCATGCTTATGCGATCGCGATACTTGATATCCCAGAGCGATTCCCATCCTTCCACCGGTTCGATTACCCTGTCTTTGCGATAGCCGATTCCGGTTGTGCCCCAGAGATATGGCGCCGAGTACCGGTTCGCCGGATCGTACGGCAGATCGAGCAGCGCGGGATCCAAATTTGAAAACGCGGGAATCATATCTCGATTCAACTCTTGAATCAGTCCCTGTCCAACAAGAATCGAAACCATGTAGTCGCTTGGAACCACTAGGTCGTAGCTGCCGCTCGCCTGGAGCTTGGCCAGCAGAGCCTCGTTCGAGTCGTATAGCTCGACGTTGAGTCTTGCCCCGGTCTTGCGCTCGAAATCGTCGGCGACGCTTTGGGGCAGATAGTTCGACCAAATCAGGAGGTTTAGTTCGCCGCCGGAACTGCTCTGTGTCTTTCCGCCAAACGCGAAGGCCGCGAGAAGGATCAGCGCCGAAGCGCCCAGGACGGCGTTTGTTCTGGTCAGCCTGTTAGCGGCAATGCGAAAGGAGACAAAAGCCATCAGCGCCGTCGCCGCCAGCAGAACTCCCGATATTGCGTTGATCTCGGGGGTCACGCCCGTCTTTACCATTGAATAGATCTTCACCGGCAGCGTAACCGCGCCGGGCCCGCTCACGAAGCTCGTTATCACATAGTCGTCGAGCGAAATCGTGAAGACAAGCAACGCGGCCGACGCCACCGCGGGAAGGATCAGCGGCAGAGTGACGTTGAAGAATGTTTGCAAAGGCGTCGCGCCGAGATCCGACGCGGCTTCTTCCAATGAAGCGTCGAGCGCGCCAACGCGGCTCTTGACCAGGAAAACCACGTAAGACATCGAGAAGGCTACATGCGCCGCGATCACGGTGCTCATTCCGGCGGTCATCCCGATGCGTGAAAAGAAGGCGGCGCTGGCGAATCCCACGACCACTTCCGGCAAGATGATCGGCAAGTAAAACAATACCTGCGATGGAAGCCTGAATGCCGGACGTTCTTCGGACCGTCTCCTGCCCAGCGCGAGTGCGGCGGCGGCTCCAAGGACGGTCGAGATGAGTGTTGAAGCCATAGCGACGATAAGACTGACTCGCAGCGAAGAAATCAGCTCCGTGTCGTTCCAAGCCAGCGCGTACCAGCGCCAGGTGAACCCGCTCCAGACACTGCTGAATCGGGACGAATTAAATGACAAAGCCAGCAGCGCGACGATCGGCGCATAGAGGAAGATGTAGACGGCCAGAGTAGCTAATGACAGTGCGGAAGGTCTCTTGAGTGATCGCCGTCGCTTCATCAAATTTGCTCGACCGCAAGAATATCGCCGAACGGGCCGATACGGTCAAGGAGCCTCCGCTGTTAGTAGAGTCTTAATCCCGTGTTGTTCCAAGAAAAGAGAAGCAACCCGAGAATACCCCAACGAAAGTTGGGGGATGCGTTCATTCACTCGCTACAGACAGCGAGGCCAAGCGGTTTCTTGAATACCCCCAACGGCAAGTTGGGGGATCGTTCATATACAGCCTACACGACGAGGCGCGCCATATCCCTTCCCAGAATCCCACCAACCCAAGTTGGGGGATCGTTCATATACAGCCTACACGACGAGGCGCGCCATATCCCTTCCCCGAATCCCACCAACCCAAGTTGGGGGATCGTTCATATACAGCCTACACGACGAGGCGCGCCATATCCCTTCCCCGAATCCCACCAACCCAAGTGGGTGGGATTCGGGAAAGGGAAGAAGGCCGTCGCTACGTAGTCCTTCTTGCGGCGCTTGATCGCCCCGGCTTAGAATGCGGCGGTGTCCGACCCAGAGGGTGCTCGCGCCCATTTCAACTCTACTCAATGGAGCCTCGTCCTTGCGGCCGCGAGCTGCTCTTCACCCGATGCGAGAGAGGCGCTGGCTGCTCTTTGCGCTGCTTACTGGTATCCGCTTTACGCCTACGTCCGGCGCCGGGGCCATTCGATAGCCGACGCTCAGGATTTGACGCAGGAGTTCTTTGTCCGCCTGCTGGAGAAGAACTATCTCAAGGACGCTGACCCGGAACGAGGAAAGTTCCGTTCCTTCTTGCTCGCTTCAATGAAGCACTTTCTCGCAAACGAGTGGGATCGCGCGAACACGAAAAAACGCGGCGGCGGCGTCACCCACATAGCGCTTGAATTCGGCCACGCGGAACGACTATTCGAGCAGGAAGACTCGCGGGCTCTCACGCCGGAGGAACTCTTCGAACGGCGATGGGCGTTCACCCTCATCGATCGCACTCTTGCCCGCCTCGAAACTGAATTCACGAGAGCGGGGAAGCCGGATCTGTTCCAAGCTCTCAAGGGCTGCTTGACCGGAAGCGCGGGACGTGACTCTTACGCACGAGTGGGCGCAAAGCTGCTGATGACCGAAGGCGCGGTGAAGACCGCGGCCCATCGAATGCGCCGCCGCTTTCGCGATCTGCTCCGGGCCGAAATTGCCAAGACCGTGGCCGCCGAAGATCAGATCGATGATGAGATACGCCACTTGATGACCGTAGTCCGCCGATGAGCCTGTAACCTTTCGCGCGGTTTGCTTCATTGAATACGTGGAGGACAAACGATGACCGAACCGCATTACTGCGCCGAGTGCGAGTCTCCGCTGCCAGGCGATGCTCCCGCGGAGTTGTGCCCGAATTGCCTGCTCAAACTGGCTCTGGGAACCGTCTCCGGCGGCGTCACGGCTTTCCCCCATCGCGGCGTTCCATCGGTGGCGGGGGCGAGAGTTCATTACTTTGGCGACTACGAACTGCTGGAAGAGATAGCGCGCGGCGGGATGGGAGTCGTTTACAAAGCCCGGCAGATGAGCCTGAATCGAATCGTGGCGGTCAAGATGATGCGGCCGGGGTTGGTTGCCTCCGAGACCGGCGTCCAACGGTTTCGCGTCGAGGCCGAAGCCGCCGCCAGCCTCCAGCATCCCGGCATCGTCGCAATCCACGAGGTAGGCGAACACGACGGCCTGTGCTATTTCTCAATGGATTATGTCCAGGGCAAGAGCCTGGCGGAGATGGTTCGCGAGCGCCCGCTCACCTCCAAAAGAGCAGCCTCTTATGTCAAAGCCATTGCCGACGCCGTACAGTTCGCTCACGAGCGGAAGGTTCTGCACCGCGATCTCAAGCCCTCCAACGTCATAATCGACTCCGCGGATCAGCCTCGCATAACCGACTTCGGGATTGCGCGGAGAATCGAACATGACTCGCGCCTGACCGAAACGGGGGCGGTCCTCGGGACGCCGAGCTACATGCCTCCCGAGCAAGCGGGCGGGAAGCGCGAGCCGCTCGGCCCCGCCTCGGATGTCTATTCGCTCGGCGCGATGCTTTACGAACTGCTGACGGGGCGGCCTCCGTTTCAGGGCGAGACGCCGGTTGACACACTGTTGATGGTGCTTAACTCGGAGCCTGTCGCTCCTCGAATGTTGAATCCCCGGCTGGATCGTGACATCGAAACCATATGCCTCAAGTGCATCGAGAAGGACAGTCGAAGGCGATACCAGTCCGCGCGTGAGCTTGCCGATGATCTTGGGCGGTTCATTGAAGGCATGCCTATCAAGGCGCGCCGCGTCGATCCGGTCAGTCGAGCCTGGCGGTGGTGCCGGCGTAATCCGTGGCCGACGATCGCCGGAGCGGTGTTCGCGCTGCTTGCGATCGTCGGGATTTTCTCCGCGACCACGTTGCGTGAAAGGTTATGGCGGTCGATGGTGGAGCAGGCGCGATCAGAGAGGCTTGCGGGCAATCGAGCGCGATCGATGGAGCTTCTGCGAGAGGCTGCTCGGATGAAGAAATCCGAGGAGCTTCGGCGAGAGGCGATCCAGACGATAACGACTCCTGGTCTTCGACTCCGTTTTCAGGTTCCGTCACTCGATCTAAAGCATGTAAGCGTCAGCGCGGATTCGACGCTGCTCGGAGTGGCGTGCTCGAGACCGGTTTGGGACGGCAGAAGAAGCAGTAACAAGCCGGAGATCGAAGTGTGGAACATTGAATCTGGAAAAATGATCTCGAGCAACGACTATAGAATCGAAGACGCGATATTCGCTTTCAGCCCCGTCGACCCTCTTCTCACCGCGCTGCGGGCGGAGTACGACACAGGGACGGAGCGCACGGAGGAGGGAAGGATCAGCACCAAATACCTCGGGATGAAAACTCAGTCGATGATCCTGTGGAATGCAATCACTGAAGAGAGAGTCGCCGAGATCAAGTGCGAGGGCGAGTCGTGTGGCAAAGGGGATGGCCCGATAGTTTTTAGTCCTGACGGACGCCGAATCGTAAGGGGTAGCTACGATCGTGAAGGGTGGTTGGTCGACATGCATGAGCAAACCGGCAAGAAGGTTTGTATCGACGGCGACCTGGTGATGTTCCGGTCTAATGATGAATTGCTTTCCAACTGCGGGGGGAGACTTCGCCTGTGGAATATCGCCACTGGGCAGCGGAACTTTGTGACGCCTGATGGATATTCTTTCGTTTCGCTCAGCCGCGACGCGCGAATCGCATTGCTCAGATCGAAGGACTCGCTCTGTTTGTTTGACCTTCAAACGAAAGAACAAACCACAGTCGCTACGGCGGTAAGCGATCAAACGGACGCGCTCCTGAGCGGTGATGGGAGAATCGTCGCTTTGATAAACCGAACACAGCCGAATGTCATTCACCTCTATGAAACGACCGCGGCGGGAACAGCGCACAGGGCAATAGTTCTTGGCTCGAATAGCAAGGTTGAGTTTGGCTATGATCAGGCGTCGTTCAGCCCCGATGGTTCTTTCCTGGCGGCGTTTGGAGGACAGGCGAAACAAGGCGGCGTGTGGGTATGGGACACCGCTACCGGCGCGGAAGTAGCGGTGCTGCGCGAGCACTGTGGGCCAGTCTGGAGCAACGACAGTCGATCGCTGATAACACGCGGGCCTGGTAGCGTGAACGACGGCCATATTACTCAGTCCTCTTCTACCGCTTTCTACGGAATTCGCGCGGGGAACTCTTACCTCAATATCTGGGAAGTCAGTCCTCCGGCGCCGGCTTATCTGGCGCCCGACAACGTCGGTTCAATCGCCTTTACACCTGATGGCAAAGGACTGTTGTCGAATGGAGTCGCCTGGGATGTCGCCGCCATCGGAGACCGCATCGAACTGCGGCCGATTCCGCAAGAATTGCCTGCTGATTCAACCGTTCTGGCTGAGGGTAATCAATTGTGGGTCGCGCGGGGGATGGAAGAGGGTCTCCGGCTAAGGCTCTGGCAGTTGTCGCCTGGCCGGCGCCAGGCAGTTCTGGAAGCAGACTATTCGGGATTCAAAACGCGGAGTGGCGGAAAACTCGGTGCAAGCGCATCAAAGTTCTCCATCAGTCCCGATGGCGGGTTTCTAGTGATGACGTCAGAGCTATATGAGTCGAATCACTACGCCGCCGGAAACTCAAGTTCACAAACAACTCCATACACTGCGCTTGAACTCTGGAATCTCATCGAGGGCAAACGGCTGGCAATCTGGAATGAAGCCGACCCAGAATTGGAGGTCAGCAACGTAAAGTTCAGCCCCGATGGGAGGCTCGTTGCTACGGCTGCAAGAACCGGCCACACATTCTCTCCCGGCGGCATAACCATCCGCGACGCGGTTGGCGGGAAAGAGATTCGGCGTCTTGAGCCGCAGCCGATGTCCTTTGCGACTACCTGGAACCCGTTGGCCTTCAGCCCTGACGCGAAGCTTGTCTTTTCAAGCGGTGGTGGCGCGTCTGGACCTTCTGGAATGGACGGCTCAATGGAAGGCTCGCGCGGTTTCATCTTTGTCAACGACGTCGATACAGGCCGATCCGTGGGAGCATGGGACGCTCACGGCGGCATCGTGCGATCGTTTGCAATCAGCTCCGACGGAAAAATGCTGGCTTCAGGTGGAGACGATCATATGATCGTACTTTGGGAGATACCGAGCGGCCGCCGTCTTGGCGTTTGGGAAGCTCACAAATGCGAGGTTACGGCGCTCACGTTCAGTGCGGACGGACGGACTCTCGTGTCAGGCGCCAATGACGGGACGTTAAGACTTTGGGATATCCCGCGGATTCGTAGAGAACTCGCTACTCTTGGTCTCGAATGGTGAGATAGGGAAATGATGATTGATGATTTATTCAGAACCCGTTTCGGAGACTTGAATGGAGATTGAAGTTCGTAAAGTCCTTGGCCGGGCCGTTCAACGTGAGTCCAAGGGGGAGAGAGACACGCCGGATACCCCTTAAAGCCCTCAACCAGGCGCCGTTTTGAATCGGATGCTTGCCTACAGTGATGACCAGCCTATAGAGTACCGGAAGATAAGCACCGCTGTTAGCGAAGCGGCCGAGGCTCGCGAAAGAGGCGAAATGACCGACGCATTGGCGCTGATGTACAACTCATTCGATCCGGATAAGCCCGCCAAGCCTGAGTACTATCTTGACTGCTCCCGCGCTCGAGGCAGCAGCGCACTCGTAGAGAGATTCCTTAGTCATCTGTACCGTTCCGATGAGTACTTGTGCTTTCTGTTCTCGGGTCATATCGGCTGCGGGAAGTCATCGGAGCTGCAACAGCTAAAGCATGCTCTCGCTAATCCGGCCGCGGAAAATCCCCGGTATTTTCCGGTGCTGGTGAACGTTGGAGAGTACCTTGACGATTTTGATGCGGCGCCATCGGATATATTCCTGGCGATCGTGTCGGAGTTGGCGTCGGCCCTGCGCGAGGAACTGGGCATAGAGCTCAGGGACAACTACTTCGTCAAACGGATTAACGAGATCAAACAATTCTTCCTGAGCGACGTCGAGGTAAGGGAAGGCGAGTTGGGACTCGGAGGGGCGAAGCTAAAGATACAGAGGCTCAAGCGCGACCCCGGCGCGCGTGACAACGTGCGGCAAGCTCTTGAACCAAAGCTCTCCACGATGGCGGTCGAAATCAACACAGTGTTCGAGGAAGCTCGGCTGAAGATGAGAAGCGACAAGGCGAAAGGCAGGAATCAATCCTTCGCTGATTTCGTTCTGATCCTTGATGACATGGAGAAGATCGTCGGCTTTCCCGGTAAGCAAGTTGGCATTGCGTCTCAGAGAGAGTTCTTCATTGAACGGGCGCCTCAGCTAAGAGCGATAAAGTCGCATGTCATTCATACCGTGCCATTGCGCCTCGCTCGTTCGGACGGTCCTCAGTTGAAACAGCGCTATGGCGTTGAGCCTTTCGTTCTGCCTATGGTCAAGATATTCGAGCGGGGAACGACGAACCGCTTCGCTGAAGGACATGACTGCATTCGGAGATTGCTGCAAAGGCGATTAGGAGAGCTTGATCTGAACAAAGCGTTCGATCCGGAAGCGCTCGAGTTTTTGATTCAATTCAGTGGCGGCCATGTCAAGAATCTCATGACCTTCCTTCGCGAGGCTTGCACTCACACGAAGGGCATACCGATTCCGCTTCAAGCCGCGAAGAAGGCGGTTCAGCTTAGCGTTCGAGCCTACAGCACCGGCATCCCCGAGCAGCACTGGGAGAAGCTGGCTCAACTCGACCAGTCAGCGGATCAACAGATCCGAAACGGCGATGAGGATTATTTGCTGATGCTCGAGCAGTTGAGCATTCTGGAGTACGTCAACGGTGGCGGCGATGCCCCGTTCACCGGCGGTGAACCCTGGTATGCCGTCAATCCAATAGTGAAAGAGTTGCAGAAGTTCAAGGCCGCCGAAATAAAACTATTGAGAGTGAACTAACCGTGAGCAAGACACTCGCATCCGAACCCGGCCCGATCAGCGGTTCCCCGCCGGACGATACCGATCAGCTTCAGGCGCTGGCGCGCTCGCTGGAGCTCGCGAAAGGGTTTACTCTTCTTTTCGCGCAATGCGATTCTCCGGACATCAGGCAACATTTTGTCTCAGGTCTCAAAGAGAGATTGCCGGGCCTCAACATCGCGGAAGTTCACTTTAGCCGCCCTGTGAGCAGCCTGGTTGATGAACTCAGTATTCGAACCGCGAATGCGACACCATCGGCAGTTTTTGTTTCCGGTCTGGAGAACTCCATTTCAAGCACGCCTACCGCTCGTTCGGGAGAGTTTCTGTGGAATCTGAATGCTTCACGCAGTTCTTTCTCTTCGGCGTTCCCGTTTCCGTTGGTGCTGTGGGTCCCCGAACACGTTTTCGCCGCCATTACCAGAGGCGCGCCCGACTTCTTTTCGGTGCGGTCCGGCGTCTATTTCTTTTCACAGCCTCCTCAGCGGGGAGAGATGGAGAAAGACCTGCTCCTAATTGACGATGAAGATTGGTGGGTGCTCTCCAGCCTAATCAATGA